>NZ_JBGOOI010000024.1:0-61829 GCF_041439605.1 Vibrio sp. 1F169
AGCTGATCAGATCGTAGGTTCTTGATTTAGTTCCATTGAATTACGCAACAAAGCCTGTCTATGCTAGTAGCGGTAATTCTGTCTACAGCAAACATTGAAGGCACAGTTCTAGTCGCAATCGGCTCTATCATTGTGGGTACATTAATGGTTGTGATGCCAGCGCTAGGCCAAAAGTACACTGAAAGAGTGATGGGTACTGATCAACTGGCTATTGGTCACTTCTCGACACTGTCTTACATCGTGTCTGGCTTCATTGGTAGCAAATTCGGTGACACATCAAAATCAACAGAAGACATCCAAGTTCCCAAAAGCTTAATGTTCCTGCGTGATACGCCAGTAGCCGTAGCAACAACAATGGCTATCTTCTTCATGCTTGCGTCTATTATTGCGGGCGGCGAGTTTGTAGAAACAGTATCAAGCGGTCAAAACTGGGTTGTATTTACCTTCATGCAATCTCTAATCTTTGCTGGTGGCGTTTACATCGTATTGCAAGGTGTGAAGATGCTAATTGCTGAAATCGTTCCTGCATTTAAAGGTATCTCTGACAAACTAGTACCAGGTGCAAAACCTGCTCTAGACTGCCCTATGGTATTCCCAGTAGCACCAAACGCGGTACTAATCGGTTTCCTTTGTTCTTTCGCGGCTGGTCTACTAGCAATGGCAGTTCAAGGTGCACTTGGTTGGACAATCATTGTAGCGGGTGTGGTTCCACACTTCTTCGTAGGTGGTGCGGCAGGTGTTTACGGTAACGCGACTGGCGGTCTACGTGGTGCAATTCTAGGTTCATTCACGCAAGGTCTGTGTATCTCTTTCCTACCAATGCTACTACTTCCAGTACTAGGTGGTCTTGGGCTTGAAGCGACAACATTTGCTGACTTCGACTTCGGTGTTGTTGGTCTGATTCTAGGATGGATTGTTTCATGAGCCTATTCGATTTAATCGGTAACCAAGGCGTTATCATCAACTCTGAAGAGAACCTAACGGTTGATGCTGCGATTGATTTAACCTGTTCAACACTGTTAGCAAGCAAGAAAATTGAAGCAAGCTATGTTGAAGCTATCAAGCAAAAGCACAAAGACATCGGCGCGTACTATGTTCTAGCACCAAAGATTGCGATGCCTCATGCTCGTCCTGAAGATGGTGTGAACGAAGCATCACTGCAGGTGACAGTATTCAAAAAGGGTGTTGATTTAGAGTCGGAAGACAACGGTGACGTTTACCTTTCAATCACTCTGGCAGCGATGGACTCAGATAGCCATATCCATACTATTATGGCGCTATCAGAGTTGTTCCAAAATGATGATGACATTGATGCCATTATCGCAGCGGAAACAGAGCAAGAGATCATCGAGATCTTAAAGCGATACTAGTTACGCTAAAAACTGTTACTCCAGAGAAAAGCTATCAGACCGAGCCCTGCTCGGTCTTTTTTTACGCGTTTCAAATGACGATGCACCAGATGAACAAAGAGACACCCGCCAAAGAGTTTTTCAACTCAGTACTTACCAATTAAGAGCTTTTCAACTCAGAACTTACCAACTGCGAGCATCTCACCTAAAAGCAGCTCAACTCAATAATCGACAGACAAGCGCCCCTGGCTCCCTTAATGCATCCACGTTATAGCTAAGTACACGTCCGGCAGACGGCGCATGATAACGACGACATTCATTACCAAAAGCGTCGTATTGAATCGCCAAAAGATCATCTTGCTCTACGCTTTGTAAAAGCTCGACCTGAGGCAACACAAACCCACCAATATCAGCGCGGATAGACACTACATTATTGCCCTCTATCCAATCTATACTCGGCAGTGGCTTTTTGTCTCGTAAACCTTCAGCATCAAGCATCTCGTAGTAAGAAAGAATATTAAAAACACCATCTACGGCTCGTTGAATCATGTCAGGTTGAGTAAATTTCCCCATCCCGACTTCCACTGTAATGCTCGGAATTCCACTTCGATTCCAGACCGTTTCAAGAATACCCGGATCGCCGGGATCATTAAGAACACAATCGGGCTGCATTAACCTCGCCATCTCTAAACATTGCTCTACTCGGTAATCAGAAAACACATAAAGTGGATACACGGCACCACGAGTTTGGGTATGCAGATCAACAGCAAATGTCGCGTTGTGTTTGAGTAAGCGATCCCACAGAGATGCGACGAATCGCTCCGCGGCTAAGCCGTGTGCATCACCAGGAAAGAGTCGATTAAGGTTGGCAGGGCAAGAGCCCGGATCCGAAGAGATAAAATCGCGGCTGTGGTTAAGCAAGCCAGACAAATTCACAGTTGGTACAACTGTCACCGTGCCTTTTAATGTTTTGCCTACTAAATCTCGGATAATTTGCTGAGCAGCCAACACACCGTTTAGCTCATCACCGTGAATCCCGGCAGTGATCATCAACTTCGGGCCGTCTTGACTGCCTTTGAAAACAGAAACCGGCATGTTTTTAGGTTGCCCTAACCCATCACTGGTTACTTGAAACCAAAACTGATGCTCTCCAATCGGTAAGTCTTCGACATTTAAGGCGCCAATAACCTGCCTACCTTGTAAAACATCGCCTAAGTACTCTGTTTTCATCCAACGTCTCCATCTTGTTGAGCAAAATTTATTCTTTTCTAAGTTTTGGCATCATAGAGGATATCTTAATCAGTACAAACAGTTAATAAGATGAAGAAGCTCTAACCTCACCATAAGGTTCACCCATATCATTATCACCTCACCCAAATAGAAACTTGAAAAAGTAACCGAATAAGGAAATACGAGTGGTATACCCATTCACAAACCACTCAGGTTCCTGAAATAAAAGTGCAATAAAATCAACACTTAAAAAGTTCCCTATTCACGAAAATGTAATTTTACAGAAATGAAAGCTTAATTTAGCTGCTCTAGATTAGTTTCATATCGAAACGGAGAGCGCATTGCTCACGGATTTTAAAATACAAGGTAAGTGATTATGAAAAAGGCAGTTCTAGCTTCTGCAGTGGTAGCGGCACTAGTTTCAGGTTCATCGTTAGCAGCAACGGTTTACAGCTCTGATGGTACAGAACTTAAAATTGGCGGTCGTGCAGAATTCCGTGGTGATTTCATTGGTTCTGGTGGTGCTGAAGTTGAAGGTTCAATGAAAGATAAAACTCGTTTCCGTTTAAACCTTGGTGGTAAAACAGAACTTACAGATACTGCAACGGCATTCGGTTTCTACGAAGCAGAGCAAGACACAGGTTCTGATAAGTTTGAAAACCGTTACATGTACGCAGGTGTTGATTTTGACGGCCAAGCCGTTTCTGTCGGTCGCCAAGATATGGCTTCAGTTATCGTATCTGACTTTACAGATATCACTGAGTTTTCTGGTGTGCAGCAAGCATTCGGTGCAGCTTCTGATAAAGAAGATGGCGTATTTGCGTACCGTGGCGGTTTTGATGCTCTGCAACTAGAAGCCACTTACCAAACCAACAGCAAAAAAGACTCTGACGGCTACGGCATTTCTGGTGTTTACTCACTACCAATGGGCTTAGATCTTGGCCTAGCCTACTCAGGTGAAGACCTAGGGGAAAATAAAGGTAGCGCAGACCAAATCCTTGCCGGCCTAGCGTATTCTCTAGACAACCTGTACTTAGCAGCGACTTATTCAACAGGCGACCTAGATGATAAAGCGACAGGTACCGATGCTAAGTCATTCACTGCTATGGAGTTTGCAGCGCAATACAAATTCACCAAGCAAGTATCTGCTGCAGTCGTATATACTTACCAGGAAGATGAAATCAACAGCGGAGCAAAAGTAGACGCTGTCGACGGTATTGAATTAGCCGGTTACTACAAACTAAACAGCAATTTCCGCACATACCTTTCTTACTACGTTAACGGTTTAGACGAAGTTAAAAATGCAAAAGGTATCGTGACAGCTGGTGAAGACACACTTCGCCTAGGTGTCCGCTACGATTTCTAATCTAAATCGACTTTAGATAGAGACTAGAAAGGTTGGGCGGTTGCTCAACTTTTTTTCATATTCAAATATTCTGACCAACTTCATCAATGCTTTTTCTGGTTAAGTGGTGCTAAATCCGTATCATAGGTGAACCACATCAAATAATTAGAAGCATCATGTCACAACACCATCCGATCCAAGGCGCTAGCTGGATGCTAACCGCAGGCCTAGCCTTTGCCGTTATTAATAGCCTAACTCAAGTCGCTAGCATTCATTTCGGACTTACTTCTACCACCGTTGCCGTCATTCAATACGCCATCGCGTTGTTCGCTATTCTTCCTTATCTGAAAACGCTGGGCATTCGCCACGCGCTAAAAACCGACAACCTAAAGTTGCACGTATTCCGTGTCTTCTTGTCTGTTATTGGTATTCAACTTTGGATATGGGCATTGGCTTACCCAGTACCTATTTGGCAAGGCATTGCCCTTCTCATGACGTCGCCATTGTTTGCAACCATAGGCTCAGGACTTTTCCTCAAAGAGAAAGTTGGGGCAGCTCGCTGGGGCGCGACCTTAGCCGGCTTCGCTGGTGCTATGGTGATTCTAGAGCCGTGGGCAGAAGACTTTAACTGGGCAACACTGCTACCGGTTGGCGCAGCTTTCTTCTGGGCATGCTACTCACTCATGGTGAAAAAACTCTCTTCGCAAGACAGTCCTTCAACCATGGTGGTGTACTTGCTGCTATTGATCACACCATTTAACATCCTGCTTGCCGCGCCAGATTGGCAGACTCCAAGCGGCGGTACAATTTGGGCTATCTTGATTGTGATCGGTGTTATGACGGCACTCGCTCAATGGGCAATTGTAAAAGCCTACTCAGTTGCTGATGCTTCGTTTGTGCAACCTTTTGACCACGCGAAATTACCGTTAAATGTTCTAGCGGGTTGGATTGTATTTAGTTGGGTTCCACCGGGTCGTTTATGGCTAGGGGCTGCTATTATTATTGCGTCAGTTGCATTTATTACCCATTGGGAAACGAAAAAACCGGCGAAAATAAAGAAAGTTTAGGATCGATGAAATAAATAGTTCGACTGTCCGTTCTATATGGATAAGAGAATTCAAACGAGGCCGTAAGCATGAAGAAACCAGTCAAGATTACACTATACCGTTGGGCAGGCAGCTGGGGGCCATTTAAAGTTAATATCCCATGTGGGGAATGTACCCTTACCAAAGACATTCTTAAGGATACTTTTGAGAATGAATTATCAGGTGTCGATGTCGAACTGGAAGTGAAAGATTGGTTGTCTCACTGGTGGGAGCCGCTAAAACTGGGTTCTTGGCATGCTCCAATCCTTGTTGTTGAAGGCAAGGTTGTAAGCCAAGGCGAAGCGCTTAACCGCGGTGTGTTAGTTCAATCCGTGATCAAAGAGTGGACCAAACGCGACAGCCTAAAAGGCAACATCGTTTATGGTAAAGCGACCTGCCCATTCTGCGTTAAGGCCAAGAAAATGCTTGATGAAGCGGGTGTTGAATACCAATACCACGATGTCGTAAAAGACAGCGCAGCTTTGTATCGTATGATTCCAGAGGTAAAAGCACACATTGGTGAAAAAACACCAGTAACAGTTCCTCAGATTTGGCTTGATGGTAAATACATTGGTGGAGCTGACAACTTAGAAGCGTGGATGAAAGAGAACGGTTTAGATACCATCCCGAATAATGTTGTCGACCTATCCAACCAATCGACAGGCTGAATTCAGTAACAGTCATTAGTCAGAAGCTTTATCAGTGTTTTTTGTGTCCATCCACAACAAAACGAGCGATGACCTTCATTAATCGCTAAAACGCAAAAGGCCTTAAACTTAAATAAGTTTAAGGCCTTTTTAAAATCCGTTTTTGAAAATACTTATTTCGCCATTCTCTTCATCATTCGCTTAATGAATGATGCTTTTTTTGGCTTTGGCTTGCCATACAATGCTTCGTGCATCATGTTTTTTGCTACCATTTGACCAAGGTATGCGTGGCCTAGTTCGTAATTCATGCTTATCTCCGCACATAATCGATTTTCTTATGCGCGGATTCTACACTTAAATCGCTCAAAAACAAGATCCAAATCACACTTTCAATGTAATCTCACCATTAAGTTACAATTAAAATTTTCATTTAAACATCCATAAAAAAAGCAGCTCAAGAGAGCTGCTTTAAAAATAGTTTTTTAGAAACCTAATTGCTTAGAAATCAACTTACATGAAAAAATAGCCTATAAAACAAACTGTCAAGAAAACTAGCTACGCTTTGGCTGTCTGTAAGTTTTACCTGCAATTTGGTATGTGTCTTTTTGCTTTAATTCGAACATAGTTTCAAAGAACCAAGCTGCAAATTTGATTAAGTCATCGCCTTCATTCATCACATGTTCGATGTACTCTTGCTCTTCGCCTTGTTCATTTTCTTGAAGCGTCACGTGGTAAATACGCTTTTCGCCTTCAACTTCAGCTAGCGCAAATTGACCTGTTAGTGATCCAGCAGCCTCAGCGACTTCTGTATCCTCATTGGATTTCAATAACTCAAGTGCTTGAGGCAGGCCATCTAGTGCGCAGATAGATTTTACCAGTACTTCAAATTCATTTTGCTGCATGTTTATTACCTATTAAATGGACGTAGGTATTGTAGAAAACCATCCATACAAATACAACGTATTAACGACTGTATGCTGAACTATAGCGAGCGAGCTGTTTAACTGGTCTGTACTTCAGCTGCTTAACTGTATTCAACTTCGGTAGCTGTGGCTTTCTTATTCATTCTCGTTGAAGACCAAAGTACTGTAGCCATACAAGCGCCAATAATCAGATAAAACACGCCGAGCTGTAGGTGAGTCGTCACCCAACTCTCGACTAGATATCCACCAAGTAAGCCCGCCAAACACATCTGAATTGAACCTGACAGTGCCGACACCGCGCCCGCTTTCTTCTTATGAGGTTCTAATAGCATACTGATCGATAGAGGGAAGGAGATACCTTGAGCGATAGCTAACCACGTAAATGCCCACACTAAGTTAAAGATGGATAACTCATGAGTAAGCAACCAAGTCCCTGAAACTAAAATGATCAAAATCGCAAGACTCATCAATTGTGGTGTACTAAACCTACGATTGAGCAAGTTCAAAGCCACGCTACCAATCAGTAAGCCAGCCGAAGGGACTATCATCAACGATCCGTATTCGGCGGCTGTCAGCCCCAATTGCTCTTGCATTAAGAATGGAAACAGTGATAGCGACACCAAACTCGCCATGTAACTCATCCAATTATAACTGGCACTGGTCAACACTTGGCGATTCGTCAACAAACGGCCATAGTTCTTGACCACTTGACTGACTTCAAAGCGGCTCTTTCCGTATGGTAAAGTTTCATGAAGAACAAAGTAGCCGAGAGTGAATATCGCCAGTAAATACACAAGAACAAACAGGAACACCGCCTGCCAACCGAGGTGGAATGAGATCCAACCACCAAACACGGGCGCAATAATCGGCATGATCGAAGCGGTGACCGAAATATAAGACAGCGCTTTGGTCAGTTGAAGGCCATCATAGCTGTCGCGCAGCACACTTCGCCCAAGAACCGAGGCACTACCCGCCCCTAGACCTTGCAACAAGCGACCAACCTCTAACGCCGTCATGTTGTCGGAAAAAACAACACAAACAACAGTACCAATCAAATAAACACCCTGACCTAACAAGAAGATAGGTCTTCTCCCCACGGCATCGGACATCGGCCCATAAAATAGCTGAGACAAGCCAAAACCCACAAGAAACAGCGTAACGAGCAGCTGTACATCTACCTGAGTCACACTTAAGTCTGAAGCAATTAGCGGCAATGATGGTAAATAGATACTCACCCCTACCTGCCCTGTAGCTATGATCATCATGGCTAAGAGTAGCGGTGTTTTTTTAAAGGTCGATTGGCTCAAAAAATTCCCTATTCGTTTGTTATTTGTTCATCAGATGAGTTTACATTCAAAACCAATAATTGATAATTAGCTAAATTGGAATTTAATTAAGTCCCAACAGGAAATAATATGGATTGGATTCTTAACGTAAAAAGTTATGTAAAAGTGGTGGAAGAAGGCAGCTTCAATGGCGCAGCACGTAAACTCAATACCACCAGCTCAGCGATCAGCAAAAGAGTGAACTGGTTAGAAGAACGTATCGGCACTCAACTATTAAAGCGCACCACGCGCTCAATCAGCCAAACCGAAGCGGGAGCTCTCTTTTATCTGCGAGCCAAGGATCAGCTCGATAATTGGCAATCGATTATTGATGAAACTCGATCGGTTAACCAAACGCCTGCGGGCCTACTAAAGATAGGCGCAACCATTGCTGTTGGTTCTAAGTTTCTCGTGCAATACATGGACGACTTCTTAGAAAAGTATCCAGACATTAAAGTACAGCTTATCACCACCACGCCAGGTCAATTACCTGAGCTTGGCTTGGACCTGGTGATCAGTCGTGAACTGGAACAACTCAACTCGTTAAGCTTCAAGAAAACACCACTGTTCGAACACAAAGCCAGCTTTTATGCCGCACCAAGTTACTTGGCTAAACATGGTTATCCCATCAACGAGCAAGACTTAGAACAACACAACTCCTTAATATGGGGAGAGCGTCCTATTCGTGAAGTCACGCTAACTAAAGGACAACGCATCACTCTGAACGGTAACTTTGCGACCACCAACCCTGAGGCTTTGTTTCATGCCGCGAAGCGAGGAATGGGCGTACTGTTAACCATCAAAGCAATGATCAAAGAGGATCTTAAACAAGGGACACTGGTTCCAGTATTACCAAATATAACAGCCGACGAAGTGATGGTTTACGCGTACTACCCTAAGCTTGACTACTCGCATACACGAACCAAGCTATTTTTAGACCACCTAAAAGATAGGCTAGACAAAGAAAGAAATAGTCAAGTTTTGTGAAATATATCGCACTAAATTTGAAAAATCACACAACACGACCAATAATAAACTAGACGCATATCAAGATTATTAATGCAAGTTGCATTGTTAATATTTAAGACGGTGCTGCTACAAGATCGAATACACAAGATCATACACATACAGCTTACACACGATTCTGGTTGGCTACGGATGGTGACTATGACTCAACATACACGCAATAGCATGATAGACACAGAGCGCATTGGGCGCTTACTCAAATTGGAAGGTATCGACCTTTTAGAGTCTGCCGTGCTTACTTTGCATCAAACCTTCGGTACTCAATACACCAGTATCATTGAGAAAAAGCACTTTCCCGATCAAATGGTTCCTTTGGTCATTGCCCATTCTGACCATGTACTGCATGACAAAATAAACGCACGCCATGGTCACATATACCAACAAGCCGTTAATCAAAAACACCCAGATTGCTCATTTGCTCAGTATATCGTTCAGTCACTCCCAACATCAGTATTTAGGCAAGAAATCACCTCACAAAACTCAATCGCTATCCCAGCACGCAGTCAAAGTGGCGAAGTCATGGGTGTGCTTTTCTCAACCTTTAGTTCGCCTATGAGTACAGATCAGCAACAAGACGTGATAAAACACCACCAGTTGTTCGCAGATATCGTCATTCACACCTTGCGTGAAATGTGGTTCAACGACCGTTCTGAGCAACTGGTTAATCAACTCAGCTACGAAGTATCACACGATAGTCTAACTGGGCTATTAAACCGTAGCTGCTTATCAGACACCTTAGAATCGATCACTCAGCAGAGTGTCACTCCCTTCACGCTCGCTCTGCTCGACATCAATAGCTTCAAAGCCATTAATGATATGCACGGTAATTATATTGGCGATAAGGTGCTTCAGTTCGTTGCAGAGACCTTGCGCCGAACCTTGCCCGACAACAACCTGACGTTCCGGACGGCTGGCAATGAGTTCGCATTCATTACCTATCATTCAGACCCAATAGCTGTTTGCGAGCAAATACTGGATAAGATAAAGCAAGGTTACAATAGTATTGATATCAAAATCGATTTCGACGTCAGTATCGGCATTGCCCGGTCAGATGGAGATAATAAAGACGTAGAACAAATCATCTTCAACACCAGTTTGGCACTAAAAGAGTGCCAGCATAGTCAAGATACATACATTCAATGTTACGACACTCACCTAAGGGTTCGTTACCAAAGGAAAACCGAGTTAATCGCCGCCTTACGAAGTGAGCTTGACAGCCCCATATCAGACAGTCAGGCACCTAATGACAATGGAATGTACGTGGTTGTACAACCAATTGTTGATCACATTGATACACGATGGGATTACTTCGAGGTGTTAACTCGTTGGAAAACCACAAGACATGGCGACATCTCGCCAGTGGAGTTCATTCAGGTAGCGGAAGAGTCGGGGTTGATTGTAGAACTGGGTGAACGGATCATCGAATTGGTATGCCGCGCTAAAACAATATTGGAGCGAGGCTTAGGCTACAAAGTTAAGCTTGGAATAAACTGCTCCGCTCACGAGCTTACCGATTCTAAGCGTTATATTTCCTATCTCACTCGAACGATTGAACAGCATCACTTTAAAGCAAACGAATTTGTCATTGAGCTAACCGAAACCGTGCTGTTATCTCCAACTCAAGAAACAAAGTCAGCACTCGACTTTCTAAGGGGACAAGGGTTCACGATCGCTCTAGATGATTTCGGTACTGGTTACTCAAGCTTAAATTACATTCATAGCTACCCTATCGATTGTATTAAAATTGATGCCACCTTTATTCGAAACTTGCTGACAAACTCAACATCCGAAAGTGTTGTGTGGTTGATTGTTCAAATGGCACACAGACTCAATGTGTCATTGGTTGCGGAAGGCGTAGAGAAGCGTGAGCAATTAGAAAAGCTGCACGCAATGGGGTGTGACAAAATTCAAGGATACCTCTACTCTCCACCTATGCGACCAGAAGCTATCGTTAGCTACGTCACTCACTCAGAACCTCTAGCCTAAACGCCGTTTACTACCTCAACCTAAAATCAAAAAGCCGCGAGCGTATCACTAAACATTTAAGTATTTAGTTCTGCACTCACGGCTTTAAAGGCTACATCATTACTCGCAACCATCTAGCTAACGGTTACCTTGACGACATATAGTCAGCTGCTAGCTATTATTCGATTGTTTTTCTAGAGCTTTCTTTAATAGCTTGTCGGCTTCATCTCTAGCGGCTACGAATGTCGCTTTTTCCTTTTTAGGTACGGAATCGGCCATCGGAATATTTGCTTTCATTGCATTGACAGGACGACCACGTTCGATCAATTCGTAATGTAAGTGCGCCCCCGTCACTCGGCCCGTTTTACCTGATAAACCAATACGCTGACCACGAGATACCGTTTGCCCTTTACGAACGAGGATCTTACTCAAGTGTAGGTAGCGTGTTTTGTATGTGCTGCCATGCTGAATCACCACATAGTTACCCGCATATGGGTGCTTACGAGTCATGATCACTTTACCATCACCTGTTGCTTGAACGGGTGTGCCAATTGGCGTCGCGAAATCTGTGCCGTTATGCGGAGAGACTCGCCCAGTCACAGGGTGTAAGCGCTTAGGATTAAACTGAGAACTTTGACGCCAACCACGGCTCACAGGGTAACGTTGGAAAGCGCGTTGTAAGCTATCGCCATTGGCATCGTAATATTGTCCGTCAGTATGTAAGTACGCTGACACAACACGGTTACGGTTCATGATCTTGATGGCTTCTATTTCACGTTTTCCGGTTGCAATACCATCAACGAATTGCGCTTTCTGAAGTACTTCAAACTGATCGCCAGCACGTAAGTCTCGGCTGAAATTTAGTTTATCTTTGAGAAGAGTCACAATATGGTCAATCTCAATACTGTTCAGGCCAACTTTGTTCGCTGACATAGAGAAACTGCCTTGAATATCACCCACTAGAGGTTTCTGCTTCCATTCACCCGGAATAGAAATGTCTTCGAATTCGTAGCTGCCGTCATCAAGCAGTCGATAAACCACTTTGTCCGCGACACTAAATTGAAGTTCCATTTTTGAAAGGTTGCCCGTCGCTTCGTCACGCCAAAAACGTAATGTATTACCCGGACGAAGCGTGTCTAACGCAAGGAAGTTCAAATCGGTTTCCATCACGCTCATCATCGAGTTATAAGAAAACCCAAGCTGAGTGAAGATGCTACTTAAGTTATCGCCTGATTGAATTTGATATTCAAACGTCGGTGGCTCAATAACGGTAGCAGAAGGAGGTGACAGAATTGACTCAATAACGGTTGAGTCTGGCAAATCAAGATCGATCGTTTTCGTCAGATTTGATTGTGAATATTGCAAAGCAACACTAATCGCTGCAATAAGTGGCAGTCCTAAAATTGCTGCTTTTTTTACAGGTGAAAGCTCAGCAAACGGAGAGGAAAATATTTTTGAATACACGGTAAACAGGTCTTTCTACGATATAAAAGCACAGGATATGCTTTTCAGGCGTATAAATCATCATTGCATTGTCATAATATGATGTGAATCTGCGCAATCTCGGCTAAGTCATTGAGTTACCGTTAATGAAATAGGCACAACTCAAAAATTTAATGAACGAACGATTTAGACATTAAAAAGCAGAAACATCTAGCTCCTGCTTTTTAATTAATTCATACTATTTCAATTAAGTCGTGCTATTTCAATTAAACGTTAACTGTCGATACCAAGCAATTATCTTCACCAAATTCATTCGGGATATAACGATCAGCATTCGCATCGTTCACCCATTGTTGATCATCAACTAAGTAGCGAAATTGAAACTCGCCATCTTTCGGAAGACGAGTTTTAAACTTGTAAACCTTCCCTTTCGCCAGTTTTTTCATTGGCGTCGCTTTCCAATCCAGAAAGTCAGCAACGATTGATACAGAATTAGCTTCTTGAGCTTCTAGCTCGAAAGTCACTTCAACTTCATCTTTCGTCTTAAAAAAACGTTTATTAATCATTCGCAAGCTCCATTTGTAAAGTAAGCAGACACAAAGCTAAGTGTGTCTAAATTTCATTCATCTACTTAAGATAATATGTAATTTAGCTCACATAAACAACAGTTCCTTGCTCTAACAAAAACGTCATTGCTCATCAATTGATTGCGTATTGAAAGAAAAACTCATTAACACCTTTTCAGATTGCAATTCTGGAAAAGATTGTTCCGCAGAATGTCGAGTAAAGCCGATAAAACCTTCCCCAGAGAGTTTGCTTTGTGAATCGAGCAGCTGAGTAATCTCTAAAGTTTGGATTCTCACACGGTCACCAAGAAAGAATTGGTCAACTAACACGACGCGGCTTCGATGCTGGTCATGTTTAAACAGGCCAAGATAATAGAAAACGCCACTGCCTTGGTTAGATACCCACATAGGTGCAACAAAGAAACTCGCCTTGCCTAACCTGACACTTGAAAGGTTGTTGGTGTCTACGGTGACCACACCACGCTCAACACCGGAGTCATACCGCCCAAACGCGATTGATCTTGGTCCATCGACTTCATTAATAAAGGCGTACGCGTTGGTTTCAGGAACTTTGATTGTCCATGGGTTAGTCGTCTTCAAATCAAAAACGGTTTCAACAACAGGGTCATAACTGACTTGAGAAGAAGGAAACTTCGCCAAGATCTCTTCGTCACTTAAGCTAAAGCGATAAATACCCGCCAGTATCACCACAACCAGCATGATAATAGGAATCAGTAAAATCAGAGGTATAGGTAAGATTTTCTTTTTCATGAGCAATTATATTCTTTTGTTTTCATCCAGTTGTGCAGACCATAAAGGGCTTTAGTATAATTATCAATACAGGGTTAACCAGAAGTGGAGCATGGATGGATATCAATCATATTAAAGAGAGAAATATCAGAAGTTGCGAATGCCGCTGTGGAGCCGTCAATTTAGTCTGCAGAGGCGAGCCTCAACGCACCTCCGTATGCCATTGTTATGAATGTCAGAAGCGCACCGGAAGTGTGTTCGGGGTTCAGGCTCGATTTCCCATAGAACAAGTGACACTCAACGGAGAGGTCACCTCCTTTTCACGTATCAGTGACACGGGCAATGAAGTCACCTACCAGTTTTGCCCTAAATGTGGCACTACCATGCTATTGCAGTCGGTTGCCGCCGCCGATTTTTATGTCGTCCCGCTCGGACTATTTAAAGAGCAAGACTTTCCGCTACCAAGCTTTTCAGTCTACGAAGAACGCAAACACGGATGGGTCAAATTTGACCACCAGATGAGTCACTACAACTAGCCTGTTACTGACCATTTTCTCTATAAAGCAACAGTATTGGAACAAACTGCAAGACTGTTGCCTAAGATCAAATATCAACGTTCTACAACGCTAGCGTATCTTTTCGCTAGCGTTATAATCTGCTCCTCTTTTTAACCCAGGGTGAACCACATGATTTCTAAACTACCTCGCTGGGTTGAATACGGCGCCTTACTGTTAGCGGGCCTTGCTGGCAGCGTTAATGCTATTGGTTTACTCGGCTTCCAACATCAAGCTATCTCCCATATTTCAGGCACCATGTCTTTACTTGGCAGCAGCCTGCTCACGCCGACTTCAACTTCTATGCACCTCCTGCTAATCATTATGAGCTTTATGCTAGGTGCCGCGTTCAGCGGATTCTTTATCGAAAATCAAGCATTGAAGTTAGGACGCCGTTACGGTGTTGCGCTATGTATTGAGGGTGGATTGCTGTTCTTGGCGCTTTGGGCACTGTTACAAGGCTACACTTCAGGCCAGTATTTCGCTTCAGCCGCGTGTGGGTTGCAGAACGCAATGATCACCACCTATAGCGGGGCGATCATTCGCACCACACACATGAGCGGGATCATCACAGACCTTGGGATCATGATTGGCGCACGCTTAAAGGGGATGCCTTTTGACCGCCGTAAAGCCAAACTTCTTATGTTCATCGTTGTTGGCTTTCTGTTTGGTGGTTTAAGTGGTGCTTGCCTGTTCCAGCGCTTTGAAATTTTGGCACTGGCTTTCCCTGCCTCTTTCGCGTTCATTGTCGCGTTTAGCTACTGGCTCTACCTAACTTATCGAACTGAAGCCTCAGTAAATTTATAAACGCCTAGTAATAACCATGAGAATATGTAACATCTGCAACACTTTATTCTAAACTCATAATTTGTTGCAGAATAACCTGCGTGAATATTTAGCGATATTTGATGAATAGTATTGCAAGTGATATTAATACTCGGTAATCTTGCACCCAATGAGAAAATACGGATGTTTAGAGAATAAAAATGCCAAGGATGTGGCTTTTTTACATGTAGAAATACGAGAATAATTAACATGTCTAACAACACGAATACTGCTCAACCAGAGAAATCTAAAGGCAGTTTCTGGGTTTTCTTAATCCCATCTCTAATTGGTTTGTTCCTCTTCATGGCGCCAATTAGCTACCAAGGTGATCTCACGATCCCTGTCGCTATTCTAGCCAAATCAATTCAAGCGGTTTTCGGTGAGTCTCTAGTTGCTATTATCACTGCAATCGTTGCCTTCATGTCTGTAGCTTCCGTGTTAAGCACCATTTTCAAACCTACATTCATTACATCGAATTCATTTCTAAACGGCCTTTTCAACCCATCTCCACTGTGGTTGTTGGTTCGTATTATCGGTGGTGCTGCAGCATTCATGGCTTTCTTCCAAGTTGGCCCTGAGTTTATCTGGGAAGAAAACACCGGTGGTCTGGTGTTAGAGGGCCTATTGCCGACTCTATTTTCAGTATTCATCTTTGCCGGTTTACTATTACCACTTCTACTTAACTTCGGTTTGTTAGAACTGTTTGGCACCTTACTAAGTAAAGTGATGCGTCCAATCTTCAACCTGCCGGGTCGTAGTGCTATCGATTGTATGGCTTCTTGGTTAGGTGACGGCAGCGTTGGTATCCTGCTTACAAGCAAACAGTACGAGAAGAAATTCTACACTCAACGTGAAGCCGCTGTTGTTGGTACGACTTTCTCAGCAGTATCTATCACGTTCAGCCTTGTAGTGATTGCTCAAGTAGAACTAGAGCACCTATTCCTACCTTTCTACGCAGCAATCTGCTTAGCAGGTATTGTGGCCGCGGTAATCATCCCTCGCCTTCCTCCACTGAGCATGAAGAAAGACACCTTCATTGATGGTACAAAGCCTCACAAAGATGCTGATGCAATCCCAGCGGGTCACTCGACTTTCTCTTGGGGTCTTGAACTCGCGGTAAATAAGGCATCACAAGTGAAGTCTGCTAAGTCTGTATTTGGTGAAGGCATTCGTAACGCAGTCGACATGGTATTCGGCGTTCTTCCTGTTGTAATGGGGCTAGGTACAATGGCATTGGTGATTGCAGAATACACCTCTGTGTTCTCATTCCTAGGTCAGCCTTTCATTCCATTCCTTGAGCTACTTGGAGTACCTGAAGCGGTTGCAGCATCTGAAACCATTGTTGTTGGTTTTGCGGATATGTTCATCCCAGCGATCCTTGCCGCTTCTATCGACAACGAGATGACTCGCTTTGTTATTGCAGCAATGTCGGTAACTCAGCTGATTTACATGTCTGAAGTAGGCGCTCTACTTCTAGGCAGTAAGATTCCAGTGAACATCTTAGAACTGTTTATTATCTTTATTCTACGTACGTTAATTACACTTCCGGTTATCGCTGGTGTAGCGCATCTAATATTTTAAATTAGACGCACTGATACAGTGTAATAAATAACCTGATTTATAATAGCCTCACTTTTGTGGGGCTTTTTTTGCCTAATATATTCACTCTCCGGTTTAAAATACATACACTCTCCTGTTTGAAATATCGCCAATATACGAATTGAGAATATCATTTGATTTCATATTAATTCCCTTACACCTCTCCCTTATATAGTAAATCATACGCATATTAGCCTAATTAATACCCTCCTCACTTTGTTTGCCTTTGATTAAGCCAACTCTTTAACTCATTGAACCAAAAAACAAAAGTAGCAAGTATGTAATTAACTGAGTTTTACGTTGTGCGGGTTGTTGTATTTTTGTAGTCTATTTTGTGAAATTACATTCAAGTAAATCCCAACAGTGTCGATATATATATAATTACAAAAACACGATTAGCTTTAGTTTTCGCAAAGCTTGTGAGAAGAGGAAAACACAATGAAATTTAGCCATAAGGTGGTTGCAGCATCATCAGCCTTGCTATTAGTGACAGTATCATTGCTTTCAATACAGCAACTTTACACCGTAAAAAGTGCTGTAGAGAACCACGTCAATGCAAGCCTGAAAGAGATGGTCTCTGGGATTAAGAACACCGTAGCATCAGAGATGAATGCTAAAAAAGCACTGGCTCAGTCGACGACTGAAGTCATCGAAATCAACCCTCAAGATCGTACATACGTTCAAAACATCCTAGAAAAGCCAAAACTTAAAGGCAGCTTTCTCGCGGTTGGTTTTGGTTATGACGCGAACGGTTTCGTTATTGAAAATGATGATGGTTGGGAAGCTGGCCCGGATTACGACCCACGAATCCGCCCTTGGTTCATTGATGCTAAGTCCAAAAACAGTTTAGTTGTTACCGACCCTTATGTGGACGTATCAAGCAAGAAAGTCATCATTTCAATTGGTACGCCAGTGCAAGAAAACGGCCGTTTCACTGCAGGTATGTTCTACGACTTAGAACTAACCAACCTTGCGACCTTGGTAAACCAAGTGAACTTGTTTGACGCGGGTTACTTATTCCTAGTCACTGCCGACGGCACGACGATTGCTCACCCTAATGCTAAGAACAATGGCGAAACGCTATCAAGCTACCTGCCACAAGCGACTATTCGCGAGGGATCTCAACAAATTGAAGTCGACGGTAAAAAATTCCTAGTGAACTTCACTCACATCCCAAGTGAAGATTGGTACATCGGCGCAATACTTGATGAAGAGATCGCATTCCAAACGGTTGAAGATCTGAAAAACAGCTCGATAATCTACTCTTTAATTGCGGTTATTCTCAGCATCATTGCATTAACCGTCCTTATTCGTGTGTTAATGCGCCCGCTTGAGACGCTTAACCAAGCCATTCAAGATGTTGCGAGCGGACAAGGTGACTTAACTAAACGTCTAGATACCAATACAGATAAAGAGTTCTCTGACCTTGCGAAAGGCTTCAACACCTTTACTGAAAACCTGCAAAATCAAATCATTCAATCCAAAGCGATTGGTGTTGAGATTAAACGTGGCACTGAAATCACAGTAAAAGGCGCGGGTGAGTCAGCGAATGCGATGAATACTCAGCTGCAAGAGCTTGAACAGCTAGCCACCGCAATGAACGAGATGGCCGTTACCGCAACGGAAGTAGCAAACAACGCTCAAGGCGCAGCCGCCGCGGCTCGTGAAGCTGACGATGCGACACTAGACGGTACATCTGTAGTAAGTGACACGACTCAAGCGATTGATAACCTTTCAGCGCGTATCGACCAAGCGGTTGCAGAAGTACAAGTACTTGAATCAGCAACAGCAAATATCGAGACGATTCTTAAAGTAATCAACGATATCGCAGACCAAACCAACCTACTTGCATTGAATGCTGCTATTGAAGCGGCGCGTGCTGGTGAATCGGGCCGTGGTTTCGCTGTCGTTGCCGATGAAGTTCGCACACTAGCGCAACGTACTCAAGAATCGACCACAGAGATCCGCAACATGATTGAGCAGCTCCAAGCGGGTGCAAGCTCTGTATCTAACGCGATGAATCAAAGTAAAGACACAGCCACTGACGCCGTTGAACGCGCTCAGCAAGCAAACTCTTCACTTGACCGCATCCGCGACGCGATTCAGCGCATCTCTGATATGAATATTCAGATTGCTTCAGCAGCTGAAGAGCAGAGTTTAGTAGCGGAAGAGATCAACAACAACACAGTTAAGATCAAAGACCTTTCAACACAGGTATCGAACGCAGCTCAAGACGCAAACACAGCAATGCAAGTTCAAACTGACAATGTTCGCCAACAAGACGAACTATTAAACAAGTTTACAGTTTAACCGCCTTAGCGTTTAGCTAACTAACACCTTGTTTAACTAACACCCTGTTTAGTAAGCAATAAACAGCTTTAAATAAAAAACCCCGCTTACTGGTAATCAGTAAGCGGGGTTTTCTTTTCAAGGTTTTCTTTGCAAAATTTGCTTTCTAACTCGTAACAGGCTCGAGCTAGTTGGTCGTCAGCATCATGCACTGGTTGGATTCAACCTTAATAGTTAAGTCCTTACCAACACATTCGAACACTTCGCCAGACAACAGATCCGTCACAGCACCTGTCCAATTTAATGAGGCCGTCTTGCTTCGTTTCGATTTATTAATCACCACAATGCCTTTGTCGCCACGAACAAACACCAACAAGTCATCATTGGCTTCAACCACCTGCATCGCTTCGCCATGAACATGGTTATGGAATTGAATCATGTTTTTCATATAAGGCGCTTGCCAGTCGTTAAGCCAACGAGGTTGGCCACTCTTGTCCAGAATACCGCTGGTGCTGAGCTCACTGTAAACAAGCGGCACACCGCCATCTCGTCCAAGAATAAAGGCGTGAGCTAATTGCTCGTCGACTTCATCCATCACATGTTCCAAAAACACCTCGTTATTTGGAATGTCATGAGTGACAGCAAAAGTGATCGCTCGCATGTTCGACAGAGCTTGACCAAAACAGTAAGGGTTGATTAGAGATTTAAAGCTGCCCTGCTCTTCAAAAGCTTTGAAGATGGTATTGAATAGCGGAAAATCATACGCCCCTAAACGAGTGTGTTTAAGGTAAGGCTCGAGGAACAGTTCGTACTCTTCTTTGGTTGCACCACCGTCAGTAATAATCTCGCCAAAGATATGCATTTCTTCACAGATATCATCAGTCCAAACCTTACGTAGATGTGACAGTGTCATGTGTTTCGCTGCGTCGATGCGAAACCCTTTCACACCAATCACTTTCAAGGCTTTTAGGTAAGCTCGCTGCTGCGCGACCACATTGTCGTTGTCTAACAGCGTTGGCAGGCCTGAATCGCTTGCTCCACCAGTAATACGTCCGTTTTGCACCTCCCAAGTGTCTTTCCAGTTCTTGATACCAAACGCTTCGACAAAGTCGTTCTCATCAAACAAAGGTTTAGAAAGATCACCAAACAAACGAACGGATTCGTAATACTCAGAATCTTGTTGGTAAGACGCCATGTCTTGTTGATTTGGATACGTCAAATCACCGCGAATACTCGACTCGTTAGCCATGTGGTTAAACACAACGTCCACATAGGTACGAAGCCCATGTTGCTTTAACGTGTTCACCATTGCAGTGAAGTCTTGCGTATCACCAAGCTGATTATCAATCACACGATAATCTTGGGGTTGATAGCGCTGCCACCATTGGGTGCCAGAATCACGGTCGCAACCTTTAGGGCCGCGTAACGACTTCATCGCCGGTGATACTAAAACAGATTTATAACCCAACTCTTGGATCAGAGGGGCGTTCTTCATTACGTCAGCGTAGCACCAGTCAAAAGCATGCAATATAACATCCGTCGCTGGGGTGCTTAACATAGCTGAACTCTCCATGTTGTTCTCCTACCAAACTCGCTTACAGCTTTCTAGATAAATACAAAGGCTAAAAGGCAAAGCTGCATAAATTTCCTTAAGAATGGTGTTTATTATATGAGTTACTCATTAAAACCCCTCCTCCTCCCACCGATTAGTCAAGGTGGATAGTTAAGGGCGTAGCGCCAATTATCGCATGACGTCTGGGATGAACACTCAGCCATAATGTTTTTAAATGCGCTCAAAAATGACAAAAAAGGAGCGTATCTACGCTCCTCTTATTCAATTTAACACATATTAATAACTAAGTTCGGTAAAGAACCTTCACTACGTGCCAGCCAAATTTTGTTTTTACCAGGTGTGGTACAAGCGTCTCGCCAGAGAAACAAACCTTATCAAACTGAGGCACCATTTGACCTTTTTTGAACTCGCCTAGGTCGCCGCCCTTTTTACCAGATGGACAGGTTGAATGCTTCTTCGCTAGCGTTTGAAATTTAGCGCCCTTTTTAAGCTGCGTCATGATGTCTTCTGCTAATTCTTTATGCTTCACCAATATATGAAGCGCTGCTGCTGTTCTTGCCATGATAATTCTCAGTTTGTTGCGGTCAGTTTATTTGTGATGATTACGTAGAATTCATCAGAGTACTGACTGTTGTAATTCAGCTTACGGCTAACGACTTGTCGACAAAAGTCCATCAAACGCCTGCGTTTAGCGTGATTTTAACCCAAGAATCATCATTCTTCACTCTATAACCGAAAACAACCCCCTTAAAGATCTTTAAAAACCGCATAGTGACTTGCTGCGGATGCCATTTCCCTTTAAATTAATCCTTATAGATTAAGCGCGTATTAAGTAGGAGCCACTTATGGCCAAACCGATAAGTAAAGCGAGTCAGTCACAGGGAATGCTGATGTTCAAGTTATCCCTCACTCAAAGTTTTGCGATAGGCACGCTTAAGGTCAGAGAAATCGTTCCTTTCCAGCCAATGACCCAAATCCCTTACTCTCATCACCATGTGATTGGTACCGTCACGATTCGCGATCTTACGGTTCCAGTTATTGATATGTCCGCAGCTATTGGGTTTCGGCCGATCACACCGACTGAATACCAAGACTGTGTGCTCATCGTGACAGATTGCTTAAGAACCGTTGTCGCATTCTTGGTTCGTTCGATTGATAAAATCATTGAATGTGACTGGAAGAGTATTGAGTCGCCACCCGCAAGTGTAGGAACCAATGTGTTTGTTACCGGCATTACACGTTTTGAAGATCGTATCGTGCAGATGCTCGACGTAGAGTTATTACTTTCTAAGATTTACCCTGCTTATGAAAACGCACATATTCCGATGCTGACTGATGTCGAAAGAGAACGCCTAAAAGCGCTGAATATTCTACTGGTTGATGACTCTTTGATCGCACGAAAACAGCTGTCTGATGCCTTAGACAGCATCAACATCCCTTACAGCATTTGTAATAACGGCTTAGATGCGATTGACCTGATGCGAGGTGAGGCTGCAAAAGGTACAGCAATTGATCTTCTCGTGAGTGATATCGAGATGCCCGGGTTAGATGGTTATGAACTTGCATTTGAAGTACAAAACGACAGCGCACTCAGTCATGCCTACTGTATTTTACATACTTCACTATCCAGTGAGATATGTGTTGACCGAGCCAATCAGGTGGGAGCACATGAAGCGCTAGAGAAATTCAATGCAGGCGAATTAATCGAAGCCATGTTGCGCGGAGCGAAAGTCCTAAACGACGCGGCTATGACTGCTTAGACACAAAAAAGCCCTCACATTAGAGGGCTCCTAAAGTAATCCGTTAAACGAGCTTACTCGTTAGACACTTTTTTGTGACCTTCTTGCAGGTGAACGAAATCCACTAAGTCGTCGCCAGATACTTGGTATGCCTGACCGAAACCTTTTACGAACAGGCCATTCTCTGCTTTAAGGTTGAATAGAGAAAAATCTTGAAGTTGGCTTAAACCATCAATAATCTCACCAAAACGTTCTTGCATCTGGCCAATAACTTGAGTCCAAAGCTCCGTTTCACGCTCTACAACACTTGCTTGTGCATCAAAGGTTAGACGCTTACGTGCATAAAGCTGCTTAGAGCTCTCTTCATCTTCGATCATCATCAAAGAGACTTGTGGGTTCGCTTTTAAGTTACGAGCATGACGAGCAACGTCAGAAATTAGAACAAAGTAACCTTCTTGGTTCTGTACGAAAGGCGCGTAACTTACGTTCGGGCGACCGTCTTGATCAACTGTTGCAAGTTGAAGAGTACGGCGCTCTTGGCGAAACTCTTTTATTTCCGGACCTAGGCGACCTTGTAGGCGTTCTTGTTTTACTTGTTGTTCCATCGATAATTCCTTTCTTCACTTTCTCTTATTTATTATTTTTACCCGAGGTTGAGCGTTCATTAGTAAACTAAGTGGACCTCGAGCATTCATATTTTCTTTAAGCTAGCTGGCAATCTTATTTAAGCTTGATGTTGACTGTACTTAAGCTCGTTCTTTTAGTGCTTTGAAGCGTTCAACTTGGTCGACAATCAGCTCTCGCTTTTCATTGCGACCTAGGTAAATCTTAAAAATGTTTTCGCCTGTTTCACTGAAGAAACCGAAGTAATGACTTTCACGCCCCATGAACGCCTTGCTCACCAAACCAATATGTTTGATGTTATCCAGTTTTAAGTGGCCATGCAGCTCGCCTTCTTTACCCATCAGATTGTAGTAACCACGCGCTACTTTACCTTTAGGAAACGGCGCCTTTACTTCAAAGATTGAGCCAAATGAATGCATAATTGTGGTCACTGGGCCCCAACCAACCAAACCTTCTAGAATATCTTGAGCACGGCTGCCATCTAGCATCACCGCCATGTCTCCAGGAAAAGCAGCCACTACTTCAACTTCTGAAACTCCTAGCTTCTCAGCAATCGCAGTAGGAAGCAGTTTTGGTTCTTCTTCTAGAATGCGTGCGACACGTTGTTCTAAAGTTTCTGTCATTGCTAATGTTGTATCTTTCATTGAATAGATTTCCGTATAAACAAGTAAGTTATGAATTAAAAATTCGAGACTAAGCGCGCTTCAAACTTGCATGCGGGTGAGCACCCAAGCCAGAGGCAGTTGGTGCTGGGTGCGAGGTCTGATATTCAGTGTTAAGCACTTGAATCACACTCTGTGCAAGGCTTACCGCCCAGAAACTGCCAGCTATAGTCAGGCTCAGGTAATCTTCCGAAAGATCAACTAGGCCATTCTTTTCCCAATGTGAAAACAGAGGCTTCAGGTAGTCAAACGTGTCTTGCCCCATAAAACTCGGCAACTTACTTCTTCTTACAACACCAGAATCAAAACCGGCTTTCAATGAAGAGAAGGTTGGCTCTAGTGAGCTTTGCTTGGTCATCATGGCTATTGGCAATTGACCTTGCTTTATAGACTCCATGTAGCTGTCTAAAGTTCGATGTTGCATCACACCATGACCACCGATGTTGCCACCAGCGCCACAACCAATGGGTAGAACTTCGGCATAAGTTTTCGCTAAGCTGTTGTAAATGCTGCGTTCGCGGTTATCACGAGTCCAGTGATTCACGCTCAGTTGCTTAACCTTGTGCTTTGCCATGAACTCAACGCCCGCCAAGTACATACTCGCCTTATCTGGCGTATTAGCAGGTGGTGGGATTTTTCCTTTCTCAACAAGATTAAGCATAGGCGCGTTGCCCGAAACAATCAGTTGGTAGAGGTCAATACCGTGTGCGCCAGTCGACATGTAGTCTTCTAAATCTTGTTGAAATACTTCCATAGACTGGTGTGGCAACCCGTATAGCAAATCAAGAACGATAGGCGCTTGTTCAGTGCGACTCAGTGAACTGATACGTTCCAACACAACTTCTCGGTCATCCAAGCGCTTAGCACTGCGTCGAACTTGAGTATTGAAACTTTGAATACCGAATGAGAAACGATTGAAGCCACCTTCCAGCGAACGATCAAACATCTCGTCGCCAAATCGATTAATCCGCCCTTCTAAGGTCATTTCCACATCGTTCGCTAATGGGAAGTGTTGACGAATAGCCTTACCTAACAGCTCAACTTGTAGAGGAGATAAATCGGTGGGTGTTCCACCACCAATATAGACGGCGTGAAATAGTCCAGACTGAGCCCAAGAGGTTTTAGCTTTTTGCATTAGCTCAACCATCAGTGCATCAAAATACTCATCCACTAATTTACGGCTTGCGGCATTTTGGAAGAAATTGCAGAACGTACAACGCACGCGACAAAAAGGAATATGGATATACAAACAACGTTTATCCTGTTTCTTTCCTTCACTTAGCATCAATTCATCAAAGATTTCCAATTTCTTGCTCGGGTCGACCGGGATTGAGCTTCCCCCAGCATGTGCAGATTGCTTTTTGGCAAATGCAAAACGAAGTGGGTCTGGGCTAGAAACGCCCAGAATTGATTCGTCAAACTTATGTATATCAACGCTCATATAATCTCTCTAAACACTTATATAGCAAAGCCTGGAAGACTGTTTGCTAAAACTGAGAGAATCATAAATAGACGCAAATGATAATGCAATTGATAATTGATCTTATTTAGATTCTAAGTAATAATCCGATACATATTTTAGATTTGGTGAAGGATTGAATGTGAACGTTCCTAGATATGTTATTGCAGGCGGTGCATCGTTAGTGATTCATGCGGCGATGTTATTTGTCGCTCAAGAATCCAAAGTCTTTGCAATGCCAGCAGGTAGCCAATCGAACACGGTATCGATCAACTTCACTCCAAAGAGCGTTCCCTCACAAGCTCAGAAAAAAACCGTTACAGAGCCAGTTGAGCCTGAGCCAATCAAGGAAACTGTCTCACACCCAGAACCTAAACCTGTCGAACCGAAAGCAGTAGAACCAAAGCAAGCCAAACCCGCACCAAAGAAAAAAGCGATCACCAATAAGCCTCAGCCCAAGAAAGTAGAGAAAAAGGTTGTGGAGAAGACAGTCGAGAAAAAGCCGATTCAAAAAAAACCAGTGACTCAACCAGAAAAGCTGGCCGACAAAAAAGTCGATAAAAATATGGACGAGTCCGCCAACCAACCTCGACAAGTTAACCAAGGCGTATCTAACCAAGAGCCGGTGTTAATCACTAGGCCCTCTTTTTCAGCTCGTCCAACACCACCAAGCTACCCACGCCAAGCAAGGCGCCGAGGCGTTGAAGGTGTCGCAACTTATGAGGTCTGGTTAGATGCTGAAGGAAAACAAATTAAACAGGCATTAGTCAACTCATCAGGCGCACTAATGCTCGACAACGCTGCTTTGAAAGCCATTAAGAAATGGAAGTTCTCACCTCATACTGTAAATGGTCGAGCAATTGCTCACCGTGTGCAAATACCTGTTCGTTTTAAGTTGGATTAACCATGCAACAAATCAGTTACTTACAAGATCAACTTGGCCTAATGACATGGCCTCTTCTTATCTGTTCAGCATTAACAGCAATGATCATCGCAGAGCGTATCTTCCAAGTCATGCTAAGCATTGGGGTTGGCAAACGCGCTATTCGTCATGAGCTCAATCAGATTTCACCAACCAATAGCAAAGAAATCGAAGCATTAGCACAATCTATTTCTGGTAAACGACCTCTGCTGTACAAGGGCGTGTCGATGCTGCTTGCTCACCACTCTTTCTCAAAAGGTTTACGTGAAGATGCAGCAGGGATTTGGCTACAAGAGAAACGCCACCAGCTTCACGCAGGTTTAAGATTGCTTGGCTTGATCGGCGTCATCAGCCCGCTAATTGGCCTGCTTGGCACAGTACTTGGGCTTATTGAGATGTTTAAAGGCGTTGCCGCTACAACAGGCAGCATCACGCCTAATGATTTGGCAGACGGTCTTGGATTAGCAATGAGAACCACTGCTGCGGGTTTGATGATTGCGCTTCCTGCGATTTCAGGAGCTCAACTACTCGGGTTATGGGCCGATCGAGTGCTAGCTCAGTTAGAACACACTCTGAATTATGTGAATGTTTGGCTAGAAGGCATGTCAATTCAAACCAGTCAGTCTGGCGACACTCAAGGGACTCCTGTCAGCAAAGCCTCTATCGGTGATGTGAGCCAAGCATGATTAAAACGCCCCACTCATCTCAAACACAGAGCTTAGTTCCGGATTTAACACCCTTACTGGACATTATATTTATCGTGATGGTTTTCCTTCTACTGACAGCATCAGTGAAGTTGGAGTCATTAGAGGTGGAGCTTCCGAGTTCTGATATTAAAAACGTTTCTGAAGTTCATAAAGATTCGATTAGCGTCAATATCTTAGATCACGAACCTTACTGGGCGATCAACGGCCAAGAGTACATCGACTGGGAAAACTTCAAGATCGCACTGTTAGAAGAAACAGGCACATCGGATAAAAAACCGATCATCATTGGCGCCGATAAAGCAGCTAACGTTGAGAACTTAGTGAAGTTGTTGTCGTTCTTACAAGAAAACGGTATTCCAGCAACCCAATTACTCACGGAGGAAGGCTAGAACGACTCTTAAATTTTCATGAGACCTAGCACCTTTTATGAGATTGGACTCTTTATTGATAAGACCAAATAACCAAAGCCAGCTCTCTATCGATTCAAACTCAACATGCGGACAGGCTGTTCACAAAGCATCTTCGCGATTACTCTCCATCAAAAGAAAGTACAAATACATTATTATGAAAGACTTAAAAGTGCTCAATAAATTAAAGAACAACAAACATTTACTCGCAATCGCCGCGATGGGGTTGGTACTTGCAGCACCTATCGCCAATGCTGACGACGCAAAACAACTTAGAATCATCAGTGCTGGCAGCGCCGTTACCGAATTAGTTCTTGCTCTGGGTGCTGAAGAGCAGTTGATTGCAATTGATGTGACCAGTCACTTACCTCAATCAAAAAAGCTGCCAAAGATTGGTTATCACAGAAACCTTTCTGCAGAAGGTTTGATTGCTTTGTCGCCAACCACACTGATTGGCTCAGATGAGATGGGGCCAGACAACGCCATTTCTCAATTAAAATCTGTGGGTATCGATGTCGAGATCGTCAACACCGAAGCAAACGTTGAAGGGCTACTAAAGCGTATCGACCAAATTGCAAAGATTACCCATACCGAAGCTCACTCACAGCAAGTGAAAGCCGAAGTGAATCAAAAAATTGCAGCACTGAAAGCTAACCAAGTACCCAACAACGAAGCGAAGAAAGTTCTGTTCCTATTACTGCATGAAGGCCGTCCTGCAAATGTTGCTGGCGGTGAAACATCACCAAACGCGATCATTGAACTGGCTGGCGGTGTTAACCCTGCCGCTCAAAGCCTGACATCCTACAAACCACTGTCGATGGAATCACTGGTAGAAATGCAACCAGATGTGATTTTAGTCAGTGGCCGTAGCTACCAGAAAATAGGCGGCGCTGATGCCATTCTTAAATCGTTACCTATGCTAGCGGCAACGCCAGCAGGCATGAACAAGCAAATCATTACCGTAAAGGGCAGCGCTCTAGTTGGAGGGCTTGGTCTTGAAAGCCTCTCTGAAGCGAAGCGAATAAACGCACTTATCTATCCGCTATAACTTATTTACCCGTTATAACTTATCTTCCCGCTATAACTCACTACCCTATTTTTACTGTTACTTGCTCAATCCTCACTACCGCGTCGCTTTCGTAAAGTCGGCTACGAGGTTTGAAGCTAGTGATAGACATTGAGGCTCTTTATGTTGTTACGATCCGTCCCACTAAAAACATCGATGTTAGGCTTCGGCGCTATCCTAGTCTTAACCGCGCTGTACTCGGTCACCGTTGGGCCTATGGACATAAGCTTAGCTGACAGCGCAGCTAGCCTATTCCAACCCAGCAATGACTTAGCTCCCCACATCAATTTGGTGATTCAAGAGATCCGTTTACCGAGAACCATCTTATGTATGCTAATAGGCGCGATTCTCGCATTATGTGGTGCCGTCATGCAGGGGCTATTTAGAAACCCGCTTGCTGAACCTGGGATCATCGGCGTCTCTGCCGGAGCTGCATTAGGCGCGGCGTTGGCTATTGTTCTTTTCTCTGAACTTTCACTGCAATACCCTGCTTTTATGAACTTTGCGGCCGTACCAGTATTTGCCTTTTTAGGTGGCGCTTTAACCACGCTGCTGGTTTATAAGCTAGGTACGGGAAAATTCGGTACTTCAGTTACCATCATGTTGTTAGCAGGTGTGGCGATCAGCGCACTATCAGGCGCAGGTATTGGGTTCTTAAACTTCATCGCTGATGACCAAATGCTGCGTGATCTTTCGTTATGGTCGATGGGTTCACTAGCAGGAGCGAAGTGGTCAGGCATTTTGCTTGCTGCAGTCACACTCGTTGGATTGTTTGTTGTTTTCTACCGCCAAGCAATGTCACTGAATGCTCTATTACTGGGCGAGTCAGAAGCGCAACACCTTGGCATCCCAGTACAGAAACTCAAGCGAAAGCTGATTCTACTGACGGCTGCGGGCGTTGGTATCACGGTTAGCTTGTCTGGCATGATTGGCTTCATCGGACTGGTTATTCCTCATTTAGGTCGTATGTTGGCTGGCCCTGACCACCGAATTCTGTTGCCACTATCAGCAGTGTTAGGCGCGTTACTATTAACAGCTGCAGACATGGCCTCACGCGTGGCACTGGCTCCAGCTGAATTGCCAGTTGGTATTGTCACTGCAATCATCGGCGCTCCATTTTTCTTGTATCTACTATTTCAACAGAAAGGGAGAATCCTTTAATGTTTCCTGCAGCGTTAAAAGCAACCGACATCGAAGTGAAGTTCGGCAACAAAGTGATTTTAGATGGCGTTTCTATTGAGATTGAAGCAGGAAAGGTAACCACACTACTTGGACCAAACGGCGCAGGAAAAAGTACGCTGCTGAAAGCTTTATGTCAGGAGATATCGAGCACTGGTGATATTCAGTATTTTGGACACACCAAAAACAAGTGGTCTTCTCAAAAGTTGGCTAAGCACTTGGCGATGCTTCCTCAACATAGTACGTTGACCTTCCCTTTTCTGGCACACGAAGTTGTCGAGCTTGGTGGTATCCCGTTGCAAGAGTCCAACAAGAAGCTCACTAGCATAGCTAGCCAGAAAATGGATGTTGCCGATGTGTCTCACCTAAGCAAAAGGCTCTACCCTTCTCTATCTGGCGGTGAAAAACAGCGTGTTCACTTGGCTCGAGTGCTAACCCAACTTCACTATTCTGGTGACCAATGTATCTTGATGCTTGATGAACCCACATCAGCACTGGATCTTGCCCATCAGCACAACACGTTAAAGATCGCGAGAGAGTTAGCCGACAACCACAATGCCGCGGTTATCGTAGTTTTACATGACTTAAACCTAGCCGCTCAATACTCAGATCGATTGATAGTTTTGAAAGAGGGAAACTTAGTTTGCGATGGCAGCCCTTGGGAAGCACTTAAGCCTTCGATGATTGAAGATGTGTACGGCTACATAAGTATTGTAGAAAAGCACCCAACCATGAACTTCCCCCAGGTTCATCCCGCACAATAAGCTCGATTAAGAACAGGTTCGTTTTGAGTATTCGCTTTCTCTAACAACCACACCATTCACCGCCTCGATTTCTTCGAGGCTTTTTATTGTCTCACAGCCCCTCTCTCGCCTTAAAATCAATTTTGTTAGCTACCATGGCAATACCCCTTAAAACGGCTCACCTTGAGCGTTTGAGGCTCTAGAAATAAACACCATCAGTTAATGTTAGTAAGCTTTTAGTTACTCAGAAAGATGCAGGCGAAACCCTAAATATCTAAAAAGAAAAGAAATAACTTTATTCAGCACAAAGACAAGATAACGACAACGGTGTGAGAGCTAGAGGAAAAAAGAAAGAAAAGTGAAACTACAGGTACAAAAAAAGCCCCCTCAGGAGCTTCTTTCATTGCGTGTTGATTATTGGCTCATATGAATCAATGACTTACCAATCAACCACTCTAGTTCTTTACCACTAGCATCACCAAACTGAGTTTCAGTTAGCTTGTACAAGCGGTCGATACCGTTTGCCGCAAACTCATGTGCATTCTCGGCAGTAACGATATGATGGAAAAGTAAACGTAAGATCGCTAGGAACTCAGCATCTTCAAGTGCTGCAACCCAGCTAGCCGAAAATGCATCAAGGCCATTTTCAAAGTCAATGTGTTCCATAAACATCTTGAAAATACGACCGTCTAGAGCAGCAGTAAAATCCGTTTTCTTTGGAAAGTGATGACTTATACCTGTACGAGAAACGCCTGTTTGTTGACTCAACGTCGTGTATGACATTTTGTCGTAACCCAATCTCAATAACTGGTCTACAACGGCATCCATGATCTTCTGGATCGTGATTTCTGTATCTTCTTTACTACGCTTTGGCATATTCAGGTTCTTCTCTTTGTAAATCCATCTAACTCAACCGAATGAAGTCAGAATGAAAATCGTTATCAGCATTATGTGAGCAAGGTATTTTTTCGCAAGTATTTCCATTAAATACCCACAAATACTTTGTACGAACAATTTTACAGTGTTGCCTCTTTGGGCACTTTGTTTAATTATTCTTCGAAAATCACCTTACAATCCTAAGTCGATAAGTTTAAATAACTACTTAGAATATGAAATACCCAACGAAAAATTCATTGTATAAATAACTGTCAAGCGATAGATACTCTTATAAAATCAATCCTGGCGCAACTAAGTGAATGATATTCTGACAAATAAATAACGTACCTCTTCAGGAAAACGTGATATTAATCACATACATATTTATCGTCGCGAATATACATATTCATTAAATATCCTATCAAACAGCATAGCATACCAGTAAAAATTAGTTCAAAGATTTTGATTTTTGTAGATACAGTTCAAATTGCTCGCTAGAATAACCGCAGACTTTGTAAGAGGATTATTTATGAGCCAAGATATTGGTAACAATGATGTATGTGAGGCTTGCGGCTGCGCAGGTGAAATCGGGTTTATCATTAAAGAAGGCGACGATGTTGCCGAAGTAACGGTTTACGGTAACTCTAAAGCACTCATTGAAACTGAGTTTGCTAAGTACGTTGAGCTTGCTAAACAAGTGTCTAGCAACGTTGAGTTTGAAGCATCAGAACTGACAGAAGAAAGCACAGAATTAAATGCTCGCTTTAAGTTTGAAGTCAGCGCTGAGAAGATTATTTTCGAACTTAAGACTCGCTCTCTAGCACGTTAATATAAGCACCAACACTCATACCAATGAAAGACGAGTTTATTTCTCGTCTTTTTTTATAATCTCAATCCAGCCTAGAGCACCATTGGTCTCAAAATCATTTTCGGCAGCACATCGAATCAACACTCCTGAAACTTCAACGACCGCACCTAGGCTATAGGCCTTATCATCATAATAACAAACTCGTTGCTGTGAACCACTCTGAGTGACGACGACTGCAGCCTTAGCGGGCGTTGATATTATTTTATTAGCATTCGCTGATGCTGAACAAAATACAGAAGTTACAATCACAAAGCCTTTTAGAATTTGACGCTTTATTTCAATCACAGATTCGCCTTTCATTGTGTTCTATTCTTTTTTACCGACCAACAAATGAGTAAAACACTATGCGAGAATAATTTTTTCATTATAGTGTTAACGTCTATCGTAATAAGAAGCTTGTTATGCTCCGAATAATCGTACTTATTATTGGTTCTTTAACCATAACAAATGTGACTGCAGAACCACTCGATCAGTATCAAATATTGAACCATCTGGATAATTACGGAAACTTATATTTACGAAATAAGCCCTATACATCGCTACCGACAGGATTGGTCGTCGATGGCAATTTAAATATAGAAAAAACCGCAATCACTCGCCTTCCCAAAGGGTTGGAAGTTAAGGGAAGCCTTAAAGGCGGTAACAGTCTACTAGCCCGAGTTCCATCGGGCGTAAAAATAAAAGGCTACGCCGACTTGATAGGAAGTAAGATTACCCGTTGGCCAAAAGGTGTGAGAGTGGGTGGATTCATCAACCTCACAGATACCCCCCTAATACGGCTTCCCAACGGCTTTAGAGTAAAAGGAGACCTAAGCGTGATCCGTACTCCTTTAACCGAGCTACCCAACGGGATAGTGGTTGATGGCGATTTATATATTGGCGGATCTGCAATTACAGAATTTCCCGATACCATGACGGTCAAAGGCAATATCTACCTAGGTGGTAACACGATTACCACGTGGCCGACCCAATTAGATCTTGGTGGTGCTGTTGCTCGCTAACCTGCCGTTCGATTCATTGATTGATTGATTGATTGATTGATTGATTGATTGATTGATTGATTGACGGTAATAGCAGTACTTAGAAAAAGACACCTATACCGCTATAAAAAAGGAGCCTTAGGCTCCTTTTTCAATTCAATCAACGAACTTGTTTGCTAACGCTCGTTAACCAATATTCTTCACTGGGTTCGCATAGCTATCGATCAAGTACTGACGAGCACCTTGTGGCAAACTCGATAGTTTATCTTCAAACTCTTGCTTCACCGCAGCTGTAATCGACTCGTCTTCTTTTTCTGCAGCCAGTAAGTTCACAGGAAATAGTTTGTAGTTATCATGGATCTGGCGGTCAATCTCTTGAGCAAGTGCTTCAGGCGTATCGAAATCTTGGTCAATAACCTGACCAAAACCAACATGAACACGCCCTTTATTACCGATGATGCCTTGAATGATACTTTCGATATCTTCAAACTCACCCTTTTCGTAACTGCCGTTTACGTCTTTTTCAAAAAGCTCTATTGCTTTCGCGGTGTCACATGGATCGTTTTCGTATGAAATAGCCACAGGAACGATCTTCAATGATTTCACGTACTCAGGAAATACGATTTTTTGCTTACGCCCTTCAACATGGAACATCTTCAGAATTGCTGGCTCTGTGAAGTCATTGCCGTCTTTTGCACGACCTTCTTTCTGAGCGATCCAAATAGAGTTACCTGTTTCTAGAGAGTGCTTAATGTACGAAGACAATTGTCCAAGCGCTTTCATCATTTCACGTGGCCCTTTTAGAGAACGCTTTACGATGAAGCTTTTGTTCAGACGCATCAATTCAGTCGCACATGGCTTCTTTAGTAGGTTATCACCAATGGCAATACGGCAAGTTTGATGATTTTTCAGATGCAAAGCGTAATTAACTAACGCTGGATCCATAGCAATGTCACGATGGTTTGATACAAACAGGTACGCTTGGTTCGCATCCAGTGACTCTAAACCCGTGTATGTCACCCCTTTGGTGGTTTTAGCGAGCGTATCGCGTAAGTACTTTTTCACTTCGATCTGAATGGATTCAACGCTAGTCAGCTTGCTCCATTTCATTTTCAAGTACACTCGCAAGATCGGGCTCATTAACGCTTTGAACCAAGACGCATGGTTTGAAAAACGATAGTGCAAGATCGCACTGATAAATTCTTCATCATTAATAAGACGGTTTAGTGCCGCTGGAATTTCATCATCGCCGTAAGGACGAATATCAACATATGGATCGGTTGGAGAGGTCATTTTTTCATTCATATAATAAAAAGCTGGCTCATTCTACGCGTTGTTTTGACTTATCGCAGCTACAGAGCCCATACTTTTGACAAGGTCAGACCAGAAACATCGAAAATGCCCTGTTATTATTGGCATTCTTTAAGATTAACGGTAATCTTGACGCCCCAAGACTAAGGTACTATCTATGAACTTCGCTATTGAATATACATCGGCTTACTTTTCACACCTGGTGATTACACCACGCAAAAAAGTACTTAAGCATAGCCTTGTATCGGTTCAAAGTGGTTTGGTTTTGATTAAGCTGGGCAAACAAGAGTATGCCGTCGAGCCAGGTCAGAGCGTCTGGGTTCCATATGACTGCCTAACATCACTGACCTACTTTCCAAACACACAGGTCAATCGTGTCGACTTTTCTGTGCGCTTGACGGATTCATTCCCAAGACAAGCGGGATACGTCACGCAAACGAACCTCTCTTCTGCGTTGCTAGAAAAGCTAGAAGTTACTAAGTCTCGTAGTCTAAAAACGAATAATACTGAGCAAGCGTTTAAAGATATGCTTTCTGTATTGAAGCAAGAAGTGTTGTCGTTTAAACCACTGCTTTGTGAAAGTGCTCTGTCTCAGCGATTCAATCAATGGAATGTTGATGATTCGAACTTACCGCAAGAGCACACATTGGTGATGGTAATGCGCGAGGCGAAGAAACGCATGCAATCAGGTCAGAAACGTACTCTTGTGATTGATGACCTGTTCTCAGGTAAAGAAGAAGAGTTCGAGCAACTGTGCATGCTCGTGTTTGGTGAAGATTTATAGCTTGGCGGTAAGTGAGAGCTGGTATTAAAACTAGCAAGCCAAATACTAAAAAGCCGCAAAAACTCAGTTTTCGCGGCTTTTTTAATTCTTAGCACTTAGACAGAAAAGAATGAACTACCTGTCTAGAATGGCAGCTCAACCTGCATCATTAAGTCTGCATCACTAGAGTCATGCCAACGGTAATCAAAACGCATACGCGGCTGCCCTTCTACTTTATCACCAAAACCTATGCTCAGCTGAAGACCATGGTTCATCAACCACTCTTCTGTCGACATATTATACTGTTCATCTTCCAGCTCTTCTGGAAACCACATACCGAGACCAACATAGTTAGACTCAAGGCTCTGAGTTAACAAAGGCGCATCTTTGCTTTGAATAACCCAATCAGACCAGTAATCAGGCTTAGTTTGAGGTTCTGGTTCGCTTAACCCACTAAGCTCCAACATACTTTGGCCGAAAGCTTCAAGGCTCGTAGAAAAGTCTAAACAGCTATTTTCGTCATCAGAAGTCAGCATTACCGAATCTAGGCTAAAAAAATCACACTCAGCATATGCAGGTAAACTGCATGCTGCAATGATCATCGTCGCTGGTATCGCGCGCTTTAGCATAGTCATCAGACCTCTTGAGTGAGTGAATCTACATTATTGTATACAGTCCACTATCTTGCAATATCTTTGTAACTGACTTTGTACTCAGTTTTGCAACATCGCTTCCACTTATCAGCGCATTGCGGATATCAGTACTACGAATTTTCACTTTTTCAGGGCAAGCCATTACAGACCACTGCTCGGTAATCTCATCTGATTTATAAAAAGATGAGAACTTAAAGAAGTTGTCAGGACCTATAACGAACGTGAGTTCCGCATCACGATGTAACTTCTGAAGTGCGCTGAGCACCGCATAAGTCGTTACGCTTTCACCTGGAGTAAATAGGCTCTTTTCGACCAAAGAAAGTTCTACTTGATCCAATGAAAGATCGCTAATAAATGCGTTAACTAACTGACATCTCGTATCAAAGTCTAGCATCTCTTTTCCCCAAGCATGAGCAATGCTTGGAACGAGTAGAATTTTGTCGAAGTGAGCCAGTGAATCAATCACACTTTTATGACCTAAGCTCGGTGGATTAAACGCACTACCGAAAATGGCTATTTTTTCCATGGTTTATTGCTGCCTTCTCTTTCTAAGCTTGTGCAAAGAGGTTTTTAAATCGGATGATTTAGGTATGATAACACTAGATTTTTAATTTGCTTGCAGGAAAGGAATACGAATGGAACAGTTAATTCGTGACGAAATGCGCGTACTACCTTCAATTGACCCTCACTTCGAAGTGACTCGTCGTGTGGAGTTTATCAAAACGAAACTTCAACAGTCAGGATGCAAATCACTGATCCTTGGTATCAGTGGTGGTGTCGACTCAACAACCTGTGGCCGCTTGGCACAGATGGCCGTTGATAGCCTAAATGAAAGCGCTGGTAGCGACGAGTACCAATTCATCGCGGTTCGTCTACCTTACGGTGAACAAAAAGATGAAGACGAAGCACAGCTTGCTCTCTCTTTCATTCAGCCTTCTCAATCTGTTTCTGTCAACATTAAAGCGGGTGTTGACGGGCTTCACGCAGCTTCTCACGTGGCTTTAGAAGGCACAGGCTTACTACCAACAGATTCTGCAAAAATCGACTTTGTGAAAGGCAATGTGAAAGCTCGTGCTCGCATGATCGCACAATACGAAATTGCTGGTTACGTTGGCGGTCTTGTGATTGGTACTGACCACTCAGCGGAAAACATCACTGGCTTCTACACTAAGCACGGTGACGGCGCATGTGATTTGGCACCACTGTTTGGTTTGAACAAACGCCAAGTTCGTGAGCTTGCAGCAACGCTGGGCGCTCCAGAGCAACTTGTTAAGAAAGTACCTACTGCTGATCTAGAAGAGCTTGATCCACAGAAAGCCGATGAAGCAGCCTTAAACCTTTCTTACGATCAAATTGATGATTTCCTTGAAGGCAAAGAAGTGCCTCAAGACGTATCCGATCGCTTAGTTGGCACCTACAAAGCAACACAGCACAAGCGTCAACCAATCCCAACGATCTACGATTAATTTTTGAATTAGTCTCAGAATCAAAAAGGCCGGAAGCTCATTTACGAACTTCCGGCCTTTTCTATTTAGTGTTCTTTAATGCGTTTTTCGTAATGATCTAACGAGTCGTTAATCTACAACTTCGATATCGGTTTGAGGCACGCTACAACACGCCAAGATCTGCCCCATATTACGTTCATGATCTTGCAATGCAGGGACATCCGGTTGATGAACTTGTCCGGACTCAAGCGTCACTTTACAAGCACCGCAGAAACCCGCACGACAACTTGAAGCAATAGACACCCCCGCCGACTCCGCTTGCTCTAGCAAGGTTGATTGATTATTACCTTCGAACAGGTAGCCGTTCACACTTAACTGTAGCTGCTTCACCGTCTCTTCTGTTGACTGAGCGACACCAAACGCTTCTTGATGGTAATGCTGAGGGTTGAGCCCCATTTGAATCAGCAGTTTCTTAGCATTATCCATAAAGCCGTCAGGGCCACACACGAACGCTTGGCGCTTGTGTAACTCTTCAACTTTAGCGACATGAGACACGCTCAAACGCCCAGATAAACCATCCCACTCTTTGGTTGGTTGGCTTAGTGAATAAATCACACGAAGTCCCGCGTGCTCACTGGCGATCTTGTCAATCTCAGCTTGATAAGGGATGTCTTCTTCGCTGCTGCATTGATGATAGAAAACTACGTCATCAATTTGACCATGGTCGGCTAGGTAGCGAAGCATCGACAGCATTGGCGTAATACCGCTGCCTGCAGACAAAAGCAATAACGGGTGCGTTGGATTTTGTTCTAGATAGAAAGCACCATCTGGGTTTTGAGCAACAAGAGTATCCCCCACTTGGAAGTGATCATTGAGCCAGTTTGAGATTTGACCATCGTCCACTCGCTTTACTGAAATCGCTAAACGACCCGCTCGTGAAGGACTAGAAGATAACGTGTAACGACGAGAAACCTTCTCGCCATCAATCACCATCTCAATCGGAAGATGTTGCCCTGGCTGATAACTTGGCAATGAATGGTTTTCTTTGGCAGGCTCTAACCAAAAGGTCGTAAAGTCACGAGCGATCTCTTCACGCTCAACACACGTTAAATGTAACGACTCAACCCAAGTGTCTTCGTAGTGTTCTTTCTCTTTGGTTTCGAGTACTTCAACCACATCACCCGCTTTAACCAAACCTTCATTTTTAGCCACAAGATTCTGACCAAAGAAAACGCCACCACGCTCGTTAGCTCTGAATGTAGAGAAGGTATTAAGAGGCTCTTTTGTTGATCTAAATTCGCCACGCTCAACATCAACTGTCGTTAGGATACAACGCTCGCAAGGCTTCACCGCTTCGAACTCAACCTCACCGATACGGATACGCTTCCAACCATCTTCAGCAAAAGCTTCTGTATTCGAAACAACAAAGTTGGTCCGGAACTGATCCATAGAGTGAACTTCAGGGCTGCGGCGATTAAGCTCATCTAGAGAGGCTTGGCTGATCACTAACATTGGATAGCCGTCAGCGAAACTGACATTATGGCCAAGCTTTTCACGCACTCGATTCGATTGCTCACCAGAAAACAGCAACTCAACACGAACTCCGAGCACATCACTGAACCAATCATCGGCTTCATCATTGGTGGTGTAAGCCGTAAAATTGTCTTTCCAAACCGTTGCTGGTGCTTCTTGCATCTTGAAATTTGCATACTTTAGACGCAGCGGCTCTTTACCTTCATAAGTAAAGATCAAACCGTCTGGTTGCAGGCTTGAAGATACCTTGACCATTTTCGGATACTTACGCGCTGTCACCATTGAGCCATCAGCCAGTGCCAACATAAAACGTCTGTCGAAAGTAAGACCCTGTTTTTCGACCCAAGCAGAAGAGAGTGCGATCCCGCCCACTGATTTAACCGGAAACACATTGATTTGAGATAAAGAGGGAGCTTGATCTAAAGGTGACTGCGACATAACGATTCCAATGTTTTGTTGTTTGTCCCAATGCTAACAAATGGTTATAAATAGATAAACTGGCAGGCATTAAACACTTGATACTAAGCTAATATCTTGAGATGTTTAAATCACTGCCTTGTATACATTAAGACAGCAATGCATTAACACTCTCTATACGTTCTATAATATGAACACGGTTATCGCATTGAACTTTCATTGAATAAAAAGGATTTATCATGAACAAACTCGTCATTATCATTTTATGTGTATTGCTTCCGCCCGTTGGTGTGTTCTTCGCTCGCGGCGCCGGGAAAGATTTGGTGATCAATATCATTCTTACTTTCTTCTTCTGGGTTCCAGGAATGATCCATGGTCTGTGGGTAGCCACCCGATAACCCTTATTAACAAATAGATACCGAATAAAATATCCATAAAAACAAGCTCCTAACCCTGAAGAGTTAAAAATAGGATGAAATGAAAGTGCTTTTCCACTATCATCCTGTCGCCTAAACGTAAGCGATTGCTTTCACAGATTTCGCTGAGTTTAGGCTCCAACTACATAACACTTCAAATGGTGGGAGCCTTCAATGACACAACTTACGATTACTCGTCCTGACGACTGGCACGTTCATCTACGTGATGGCGAAGTATTAAAAGATACAGTGCGCGATATCAGCCGCTACAATGGTCGAGCGTTAATCATGCCAAACACCATCCCACCGGTAACCGATACCGAAATGGCTTTAGCTTACCGTGAACGCATCATGGCAGAGCAGCCAAGCGAGCAATTCCAGCCTCTAATGGCACTTTACCTGACAGACAACACAACACCTGAAGAAATTCGCAAAGCGAAAGAGTCTGGTGCAGTAGTGGCTGCAAAGCTTTACCCAGCGGGCGCGACGACTAACTCCGATTCAGGCGTGACGTCAGCACAAAAGATTTACCACGTGTTAGAAGCAATGCAAGAAGTGGATATGTTGCTACTGGTACACGGTGAAGTAACAGCTCACGATGTTGATATCTTTGACCGTGAAAAAGAGTTCCTAGACACGGTTTTAGCACCGATTGTTAACGACTTCCCTAACCTGAAGATCGTTCTAGAGCACATCACGACTGCAGATGCAGCGACTTTCGTTAAGAACGCTAACGAGAACGTAGCGGCAACCATCACAGCTCACCACTTGCTTTACAACCGTAACCACATGCTGGTTGGCGGCATTAAGCCACATTTCTACTGCCTACCTATCCTTAAGCGTAACACTCACCAATTAGCGCTTATCGAGGCGGCAACAAGCGGCAGCAAGAAGTTCTTCTTGGGTACAGACTCTGCGCCACACGCAAAAGGTGCAAAAGAGTCAGCATGTGGTTGTGCTGGTTCATACACTGCGCACGCAGCCGTAGAGCTATACACAGAAGTGTTTGAACTAGAGGGTAAGCTCGAAAACCTAGAAGCGTTTGCAAGCCACAACGGCCCTGACTTCTACGGTATTCCACGTAACACGGACACCATCACTCTTGTTAAAGAAGAGTGGAACGTTGCTGAAACCATGCCTTTCGGCTCAGACATCGTTGTGCCAATCCGTGGCGGCGAGACGATTGCTTGGTCTGTAAAATAAACGCTTAGTCGGTAAATAAGCGCTCATATTGCAAAACAAGAGCGTGGTGTTAATTAAACACGACCCATTAGATTAAAAGGGGCACCATAATGATTATGGTGCCCCTTTTTCGTTTCGTGGAGAGAGGGTTTTATTAAGATAAATAATGAGCGATTACTTACCGCGAATTTTTCCAATCACAGTCCAAACAGCAACGACGATCAATCCAGCTAAGACACCGATAACACCGTTCAACAGAGTTGGAGCCACCGCTGTCGCTATCGTATGTCCACTGAAGTCCATAATAATCGGTTCAATTAAATGATGAATCGCAGGGACGTTGTGAACCACAATACCGCCGCCAACCAAAAACATCGCAGCCGTTCCAACCACCGCAAGCGTCTTCATTAACTTGGGCGCAAATGCGACTAACCCGTTACCCAATTGAGTTTTAATGGCCCCCCCATTCGATGTTCGCTGGAGATAGAAACCTAAATCGTCCAATTTCACGATCCCAGCAACTAAGCCATAAACACCAATCGTCATCACAACTGCAATCAAACTCACGACAAGAATCTGAGTAACGATACTTGTACCCGTTACGGTACCCAGTGCTATCACGATGATTTCCGCGGATAATATGAAGTCGGTACGAATCGCGCCTGCGACCTTTCTCTTCTCGTATTCCTCTATAGATTCGCCAGTACTCGTATCCTCTCCCTTCTCGTCATGTTGATGAGAATGAGGAAATAGCTTCTCTAAGATTTTCTCTGCGCCTTCAAAACAAAGAAACAGACCACCAATTAAAAGCAAAGGCATGATCAGCCAAGGAATAAAGGCACTGATCAATAATGCCGCGGGAACCAAAATCAACTTGTTTTTAAATGAGCCTTTGGCAACCGCCCACACCACTGGGATCTCTCGTTCAGCAGAAACACCGGATACCTGCTGAGCGTTCAGCGCTAAATCATCCCCCAACACACCAGCGGTTTTTTTAGCTGCCACCTTAGACATCAGTGCGACATCATCCAACACGGTTGCAATGTCATCCAGTAGCGTTAATAAGCTTGCTCCAGCCATTTTATGGTCTCTTTTAAGGGATTAAACAATTGGTAAAATGTAACACCATCAATCCACTCATCAAAGTTATGAGTCTGTAAAAAATAAAGTCACAAGTTGTGTTTTCTATTGCTGTCTCTGTTAGACAGGAATAATCTGTCTTAATCTTTCACGAACATAAAAGAAAAAGTATAGATGAAAAGTGAATCTACCTACCCAATTGGTAAGCCAGGACAAAAGTGGCAACAAGCAGAACGTGAAGCATGGTTAGCTCAAAAAACGGTTAAGCGTGAATACCAACAAGAAGTTGTGCCAAAGATTAAAGCACTTGCAGACCGTTTTGATATCGAACAATACGGTGCACTGAGCTACGACGAAGCTCGCTTCCCACTTTTCGCAATTAAGAGCAAAAACTGGGACGAGTCAAAGCCGACGATTCTGGTAACCGGTGGTGTTCACGGTTACGAAACCAGTGGTGTACATGGCGCTATCAAATTTGCAGCGACCCAAGCAGAACAATACGCAGCGCACTTCAACATTGTAGTAGCACCTTGTGTAAGCCCTTGGGGTTACGAAGTGATCAACCGCTGGAATCCAAATGCTGTTGATCCAAACCGCTCTTTCTATGACGGTACGCCAGCAGAAGAATCAGCAAACCTACGAGCTTTAGTGGCCTCTTTGCCAGAAGTATTGGTTCACGTTGACCTACATGAGACAACAGACTCTGATGAAACTGAATTCCGACCAGCACTCGCAGCTCGTGATGGTATTGAGTACATCGAAGGTATGATTCCAGATGGTTTCTACACGGTTGGCGATACTGAAAACCCGCAACCAGAATTCCAAGAAGCTGTAATTAAATCAGTAGAGCAAGTAACGCATATTGCGCCTGCGGATGACGAAGGCAAGATCATTGGTTCAGACGTCACTCAACACGGTGTGATCAACTACCCAATGAAGAAGCTTGGCTTATGTGGCGGCGTGACCGACTGTAAGTACGGAACAACCACAGAGGTTTACCCAGACAGCGACAAAGTGACTGACGAAGAGTGTAATGACGCTCAAGTTGCAGCGGTAGTCGGTGCTTTGGATTACGTAATTCAACATGAATTGAACGCGTAAGCTATTAGCTAAAGCGGCTCCCTAAAACTAAAAAGAGCCACAAGTGACGATTCACTTGTGGCTCTTTTTTTTGTCTTTTCTCTTACCTTTGATTTCTTCTTGGGCATAAAAAAGCTCCCTTGCACACAGTACAAGAGAGCTTTGAAATAACACTGAATAAGGAATAATTAGCGAACTATATACTCCCCATACTCGATTACTTTATTTAGCGGTTTCACTAACGTTTTCTTGTCCTTTATCTACTTCAGTCAGTAGACCTTTCAACAAGCTAAAACAGCCAATAAGAAGAATGATCGTAAACGGCAGTGCAGCAATGATCGTGATCGATTGCAGAGCTTGAATAGATTGAGTACCACCAATCCACAGCATTACCATTGCGATAGCACCTGAGATAACCGCCCAAACCACTTTCTGTTTAACAGGAACTTCAAGCTTACCACCCGCCGTCATGCCATCGATAACGATAGAGCCTGAGTCTAGCGTTGTAACGAAGAACACAATGATCAGTGCGACTGCGAGAACTGACAGAATGCTACCGAACGAGTAAGCATCTAGCATGTAGAACAAGCTTAGAGATACGTCTGTAATGCCTTGGTCGAGGCCAAGTTGTCCCACATGGTTAATTACTTGCTCGATAGCCACGCCACCGAAGATCGACATCCAAGCCGACGTTACCAATGTTGGGATAATCAGTACGCAAAGTAAGAACTCACGAACCGTACGGCCCTTAGAAATACGCGCTACGAACATACCGAAGAATGGTGCATACGCAACCCACCATGCCCAGTAGAACACAGTCCAGCCATGCAGCCATGTTGTGTCTTCACGACCCGCACTTTGGCTCAAAGCTACGATGTTTTTCACATAGCCCGTTGCCGCAGTCGCCACAGAATCAAGCACTGTCGTAAAGTTCAATACAGCGATAAGACCAAGGAATACGAACGCTATAACCATGTTCAGGTTACTTAGGAACTTAACACCACCGTCCATGCCACGCATAACAGAGATGATCGCCAAACCCATAATCAAAACGATAATAGATTGCTGAAGGTAGATGTTGTTTTCCAAGCCAAACACGTGGCTAATACCACTTGCTGCTTGCGTACCACCTAGGCCCAATGAAGTCGCAAGGCCAAACAGAGTAACCAGTACCGTTAGTACGTCGATCACATCACCTGTTTTACCCCAAACTCGTTCACCCAGTATTGGGTAAAACACAGAACGCATTGATAGCGGTAAGCCTTTGTTGTAAACAAAGTACGCTAGACAAAGCGCCGTCATGCCATAGATAGCCCATGCATGAAAGCCCCAGTGGAATACGGTTGCACCAAGTGCCAGTTCACGGCCTGCTTCTGTAAAAGGTTCCGCATCTAATGGTGTTCCGAACCAGTTCGTGAAGAACGCGGTTGGCTCAGCAACACCCCAGAAAATAAGCCCGATACCCATACCGGCTGCGAATAACATCGCAATCCAAGATGACATCGAATAGTCCGCCGTCGCATCTTCGCCACCTAGACGAATCTTGCCCAACGGTGAAAATGCTAGAACAACAGCAAACGCTAGCATGATGTTAGCTCCCCACATAAACAGGAAGTCAAACTTTGATAAAACAGCACCCTTAATAGAATCAATAGCAGCTTTAGCGTCTGCTGGAGGAAGAGCAAGAAGAGTGATGATGAAGAGAAGAGATAAGCCTACTGAGGCTATGAAGACGGTGTTGTGGACATCCATGCCCCATTTACTGACGTTATCTTGACCAACTTGATAGTCAGTAGAATCGATACTGTATTTTTTTGATTTAAAACTCATAAATTATGATGTTCACATATCCGAATCAACGAATATAAGGACGCTCTCCATATCCAATTACTACTTGATTGGCTCGCCGCACCACCTAAATAGAGGCGATAAAAATCACAATGGTTGGTGATAAATGGACTTACTGGCTCAATCCCAAGGCGCGTATTATAGCACAGGTCGAAGCATTTTGACTGAGTTTTAGCTCAATAGTTACCCAGACCGCCATTGATAGTGATAGTTAACCCAATAAAAGCAGAATAAAACAAATAGACAAAAACATTAAAATACAACATGTTAAATTAAAATGACGCACCGTAAAATCTCATGCAAACTTTCTACAGATAATATTAACAATAGCCTGATTTATTTATAGCTCTAATAAAAAAGCCCCGCTATAGGGGCGGGGAAATTACCAAAGGTAAAAGAGAAATCAGTATTTAAATGTCAGTGCTATGTCTTGCTACGCTTCTCGCCACAGAACTGTACATTTCAAAGACAGCACACTAGATGGCGAAGCAAAAACCTAGGTTATAGTCTTCGCCATTTTTTGCCGTGAACTCTTTATCTTCACTTGAAGCGTTCGGTCGACCGCTCTCATCGCCTTTCACTAAGCTCACCCAGTGACGGATGCCAGAAGAACGGCTCGCCTCAGTTTGGCCAAACGTGGTGCATGTCTCTAACTGGATATCTTGAATATCAACCAATTCTAAGTAGCCAGTACCTTTACGAGCACCGATTGTCACTTCAACGTGTGTACCGCTTTCATCACGAAATAGGATTGCTGAAGGCTTAGACTTATCGCCCGTGAAAGCAACAAAGTGCTTCGCTCGTTTTAAGCCAGTATGTTCGCCGTTTTTGAAGTAAACCTGAACATGTCGATAATCAATCTCGTAGCTCACTGCGTCTTCGTGTGAACCCGCCTCTAAAGGGAATAGAGTATCAAGCAACTGTTTCGCCATTTTTTGTTTTTCGAGTTGCTTGTCTGCTTTCACCATTTCTACGGCAAAGACAGCTTCAGCAATAAATGTTGAATGGTTTCTGTGAAGTTCTGTTTTGTCTAGTGTCAGCATATTCATAATCTTTCCCTCTTACGGCTTTGAATTTCATGTAGGTCAAAAATCCTGATTGACCCTTTTCAAATGTGTTCTTTACTGTGTGGCTTCCATGTATTTCATACTACTTGTATTTTTTAAACAATTTCACAACAAAAATTTCACAGTGTGAATTTTACTAAATTGATTTTTTACACAAACCGAAATTTCCGCCCCCAACCCTTTATTTAATTGGGCTGAGAGCTCATTAGACACACTTTTACATGTTGTTTGATTTTGTGTAATCACCGATTCAATCACCGTCAACACGCAGCGCTATGGTAATCATTTCAAGAAAAAGGGTAGGTGTTTTCGTCTTGAAAACAAGAAACACTGTATTATTGAGTAGTAACCACAATCTTCGACCAATCAACATTTGGTCGAAGTCATTTAAAGACTCGCCAACCCGCATATAAGCAACACGTCTAAAGTAATCACAACAAAGGAATCACGATGCTAAACATTAAGAACCAGCACTTACTCTCTTTTATGGTGACAGAAGCGAACAACGCAGTTGCAGTCACAAACCCAGCAACGGGTGAGCTTATTGGGCATGCGCCAATCTCATCTGAGGCAGAGTTAGAGAGCGCTATCGAGCGCGCTCATGTTGCGCAGAAAGAGTGGACAAAAATTCCCGCGAAATCCCGTGCTGCATTGCTAAGTGGTTGGCATCAATTGATCCTTGAAAACAAAGAAGATCTTGCTCGCCTAATGACCATTGAACAAGGTAAGCCGTTAGCAGAAGCAACGGGCGAAGTGGTGTATGGCGCGAGCTTTATTGAATGGTTTGCAGAAGAAGCCAAGCGTACTTATGGTGATTCCATTCCTAGCACCGTCGCTGGCAAACGCTTGGTGACCATCAAGCAGCCTATTGGAGTCGCGTGTGCAATTACGCCATGGAACTTTCCGATTGCGATGATCACTCGTAAGGCCGCTCCTGCCCTTGCTGCTGGCTGTAGTTTTATTGTGAAGCCCTCAGATGAAACGCCGCTTTCTGCATTTGCTGTGGTTGAATTGGCTTACCAAGCGGGCATTCCTAAAGATCTACTCCAAGTCGTACTTGGCGACAGCCCTGAACAGATTGGCGAGCTTTTCACATCACACCCACTGATCAAAAAGATCTCTTTTACTGGTTCGACTCGAGTGGGCAGTATCTTGATGGCTCAAGCGGCAAAAGGCATCAAGCGCACCTCAATGGAGCTCGGTGGCAACGCACCTTTTATTGTGTTTGACGATGCAGACATCGACGCGGCCGTTCAAGGCGCAATGGCGTCGAAATTCCGTAATGCGGGACAAACATGTGTCTGTGCGAACCGTTTCTATGTTCACAGTAAAGTATACGATGAGTTCGTGGCTAAATTCGATCAAGCGGTTCAGCAGCTTAAGATTGGTAACGGCTTAGATGAGGGTGTCACCATTGGTCCTGTTGTCAGTCAGAATGCGAAGAACAACATCCAAGCATTAATAGACAGAGCGGTAGAACAAGGCGCGACACCTGTGACGCCAACTCAAGAGCTTGATGGGCTTTTCCTTCAGCCTGTCATTCTTAAAAATGTGAAACACAGCATGGACATTGTTCAGCAAGAGATCTTTGGTCCTGTCGCTCCTGTGATGCAATTCGAGACAGACGAAGAGCTTATTGAGATGGCAAACGACACCATTTATGGATTAGCGTCGTACTTCTACAGTCAGAACATTCATCGAGTATGGAACATCGCAGAGGCACTTGAGTACGGTATGGTCGGTATTAATGATGGTCTCATCTCAACCGAGGTCGCGCCGTTCGGCGGTGTTAAGCAATCAGGTATTGGCCGTGAAGGCGCAAAAGAAGGCATCGATGAATACATGGACATTAAGTATCTTTGCTTTGGCGGAAAATAAGGTTGGTAGTAACTAGGTTTCGGCAGTGATTAGGGCTCGGAAATAATTAAGTCTTAGTGATCACTAACCTGCCCCATTCTCTCCCCTTCCCACACAAAAAAAGCCGCGCTAAATTAGCGCGGCACCTTGGGCTCGGTTCAAATAGGGGTACTACTTTTTTTATTATTTATTGTGCGGTTCCTTTCAGCTTCAGTCGCATCGCATGCAACACTGGCTCGGTATAACCACTAGGTTGAGCACAGCCTTCGAATACCAGCTGACAAGCCGCTGAGAAAGCGATGCTATTTTCAAAATCTGGCGCCATATTGCGGTAGCTAGAATCACCTGCATTTTGCTCATCAACCACTGCGGCCATGCGCTTCATGGTTTTCATTACTTGGGCTTCATTACAAATCCCATGACGTAACCAGTTCGCAATGTGTTGGCTCGAAATACGCAGCGTAGCGCGGTCTTCCATCAAACCTACATCGTTAATATCTGGCACCTTAGAACACCCGACGCCTTGGTCAATCCAACGCACTACATAACCAAGAATACCTTGCGTATTGTTGTCCAATTCGTTTTGGATATCTTGAGCTGTCAGCTTTTGATCACCTAATAGCGGAATAGTCAGAATATCATCAACGTTCGCTCTCACTCGCTCACGAAGCTCTTTCTGACGACTTGGTACACTCACCTTGTGATAGTGCAAAGCATGCAGAGTCGCCGCAGTTGGAGAAGGAACCCAAGCGGTATTCGCGCCAGCTTGTGGGTGTCCGATTTTCGCATCCATCATCTTGGCCATGTTATCTGGCTCTGGCCACATACCTTTACCAATCTGGGCTTTACCTTGCAGGCCACAAGCTAAGCCAAGGTCAACGTTCTGATCTTCGTATGCGCCAATCCAAGTCATGGTTTTCAGCTGTGTTTTAGGAGCAAACGGACCCGCTTCCATACTGGTGTGAATTTCATCACCCGTTCGATCTAGGAAACCTGTGTTGATGAACACAACACGATCTTTAGCCGCTCGAATACATTCTTTAAGGTTAACCGAAGTACGACGCTCTTCGTCCATGATGCCGACTTTGATCGTGAATCGATCTAGCCCTAATGCATCTTCAATGCGACCAAACAGTTCATTAGTGAAGGCGACTTCTTCAGGACCATGCATCTTAGGTTTAACAATATTGATGCTGTTCGCGGTCGAGTTTTGGTAAGCACTGTTCCCTTTTAAATCGTGCATTGCGATTAGCGAGGTGACCAAGCCATCCATAATGCCTTCAGGGACTTCGTTACCGTCTGCATCAATAATGGCAGGGTTTGTCATCAGGTGGCCCACATTGCGTATGAACAACATGCTGCGACCTTTCAGCGAGATCTCACCGCCCGTCACGCTAGTGTATTGGCGGTCTGGATTAAGGTTACGAACGATGGTTTTGCCGTTTTTCTCTAGCGACTCTTGCAGGTCACCCTTCATCAAGCCTAACCAGTTACGGTAAGCCAGTGCTTTATCTTCACCATCAACGGCAGCTACTGAGTCTTCGCAATCCATAATCGTAGTCAGTGCCGATTCCACCAGCACATCTTTAATACCAGCCACATCAACGCTGCCAATTGGCGCGCTAGGGTCGATTTGAATTTCAATATGTAGATTGTTGTGCTTAAGCAGAATACTTGAAGGCGCACTCGCATCACCTTGGTAACCAATGAACTGGTTGCGATCAATCAGAGTGACTTCTTCTCCGTTGTCTAAGGTCGCTGTCAATGTATTGCCAATGCTGACGTTGCTGATGCTGTATTTGGTGACGTCTTTATGAGAGACACCGTTGAGAGGTGCAGCATCATCAAGGAAACCTCGAGCGTAGCTCACCACTTTAGCACCGCGTACCGGGTTAAAGCTTCCTCCCTTTTCCGCGCCGTCACTTTCACTGATGACATCGGTTCCGTAGAGCGCATCGTATAAACTGCCCCAACGCGCATTAGCCGCGTTAAGTGCAAAACGTGCATTCATAATAGGTACAACAAGCTGCGGACCCGCTTGTGTTGCAATTTCAGGCTCAACGCTGGCAGTAGTTACTTGAAAGTCATCACCCTCAGGAACTAGGTAGCCAATCTGCTGTAAGAACTGTTTGTACTCGGCCGCATCTAGCGTTTGTCCCGCACGCTCTTGGTGCCAAACGTCAATTTGATGTTGAAGATCTTCACGCTTGATAAGCAGTGCGCGGTTCTTGGGAGCCAAGTCTTCAAGGATAGTTGCAAATGATTGCCAAAAGTCTTCAGCGACAATGCCTGTTCCAGGAATGACCTGCTCATTAATTAATTGGTAGAGGGTGCTATCAATGTTCAAGCTTCCCTGTTGAATACGACTGCTCATAAAATCTCTCTCAAACTAACTGATGACTACTCATTAAATCTACGTAACTGGCTTAAATTCACGTTACTAGCTCAAATTTACGTTACTAGATTAAACTTACGCAACGGACATAAATTTAGCTAATTTATGCCAGTTATACTGGATATTCATATAAAAAATACCCTACAAACTGTGTTATTCCGTCACACCACTCTCTATTTCATTGGCGACACTTTTAATCAATCGGCGCATCCACTGATGGTCTGGATTGGTTTGTAATAATGGACTCCAAGCCATTTTCACCTCAAAGGGTTCAATAGCAAATGGCGCAGGTTTGATTAACAACCGAGGATTATTGCGCTGCAATTGTGCCGCTTTGGTTGGAATGGTCAGGATCAGGTTCTTCTGTTGAGCGAAGAGAATCGCCGACAGGTAGTGTCGTGTGAACACCGTGATGTTACGCGTTTTGCCAATGCGCATTAGTGCTTCATCTATCCAACCAAGCTTTTGCGCTTCGCTTGGGTTAATCCCAACGCCGGTGCCCATACCCGTCTTACTTACCCAGATATGTTGCGCCTTTAAATAAGACAAAATATCGAAGTTGTCCGCTATCGGGTTATCACAACTAAATAGGCAAGAGAACCCGTCGTGCCAAAGGCTCATCTGATGGAATGACTGTGGAATATCGTCAAAACGGTTGATGATAATATCAACGGTGCCTTGCTCCACATCCTGATAACTCACGTCACTTGGCGTCATAATATCTAAGCGTATTTTCGGTGCTATCTCGCTCAACTTTTTCAATAGCGGCTGAATAATGGTCGACTCAGCATAGTCGCTCGCCATGATACGAAACACACGCTCACTGTCTTCTGCATTAAACTCCGTGGTCGGTTGCAATGTCTTTTCTACATTCGCCAAGATGTTTCTAATCAATGGCTGCAGTTTATGTGCTCGCTCGGTCGGTATCATCCCTTCACTGGTTCTCACCAACAACGGGTCTTCAAATAGATCACGCAATCGACGCAGGCCATTACTCATGGCTGGCTGAGTTATTCCTAACTGATTTGCTGCTCGTGTTACGTTTCTTTCACGTAGCAACATGTCTAAATACACAAGTAAATTAAGGTCTATACGAGCAATATTCATAAGAAAAATACCGAATATAATAACTATAAATTAACAAAATTATCACATACATGGTTATTCTTTGTCCATGGTTAGATTTAATCCAAATCGAATGACCTCGCCAAATTGGCCAACATGTCCACGTGAAACTAAGGAATAGTTATGTCGCAAATTACACAAGATATCGAAAAGATTGAAGTTGCAAAAAGCGCTGCTGGTGCTCCATGGGATGCAATCAACCCTGAATCTGCAGCTCGTATGCGAGCTCAAAACAAATTCAAAACAGGTCTGGATATTGCGCAATACACGGCAGATATTATGCGTGCAGACATGGCGGCTTACGACGAAGACAGCTCTCAGTACACTCAGTCTCTGGGTTGCTGGCACGGTTTCATCGGCCAACAAAAGCTGATTTCGATTAAGAAGCACTTTGATGGCAAGACAGACCGTCGTTACCTATACCTTTCAGGTTGGATGGTAGCAGCACTTCGCTCTGACTTCGGTCCACTTCCAGACCAATCTATGCATGAAAAAACGTCGGTTGCTGGCCTAGTAGAAGAGCTATACACCTTCCTACGCCAAGCGGATGCTCGTGAACTAGGTGGCTTGTTCCGTCAGCTAGACGCAGCACGTGAAGCGGGTGATGTGAATCTACAAGACCAAATCCAAGACAAAATCGACAACCACGTAACACACGTAGTACCAATCATTGCGGATATCGATGCAGGTTTCGGTAACGCAGAAGCGACTTACCTAATGGCTAAGCAAATGATTGAAGCGGGTGCATGTTGTCTACAAATCGAAAACCAAGTAGCCGATGAGAAGCAATGTGGTCACCAAGACGGCAAAGTAACGGTTCCTCATGCTGATTTCCACGCAAAACTTCGCGCACTTCGTTACGCTTTCCTTGAACTAGGCATCGACAACGGCATCATCGTTGCTCGTACCGATTCACAAGGTGCTGGCCTAACAAAAGAAATCGCGGTAGTGAAAGAGCCAGGCGACCAAGGTGACATCTACAACTCTTACCTAGATGTTGAAGAGATTGATGTTGCAGATATGGCTGAAGGTGATGTTTGCTTCAACCGTGACGGCAAGCTAGTTCGTCCTAAGCGTCTGCCTTCAGGCTTATACCAATTCCGCGAAGGTACGGGTGAAGACCGCTGTGTATTCGACTGTATTGAAGCAATCAACGCGGGTGCTGACCTTCTTTGGATTGAGACTGAGAAACCACACATCGGTCAAATCAAAGAGATGATGGACGGCGTACGTGAAGTACACCCTAATGCGAAACTGGTTTACAACAACTCTCCATCATTCAACTGGACATTAAACTTCCGCCAACAAGCATACGATGCAATGGCAGCAGCAGGTAAAGATGTATCAGCTTACGACCGTGCAAGCCTAATGAGTGCGGAATACGATGAAACTGAACTGTCTGCAAGCGCTGACGAGAAGATTCGTACATTCCAAGCAGACGCATCTCGCGAAGCGGGTATCTTCCACCACTTGATTACTCTGCCGACTTACCACACAGCAGCACTGTCTACCGACAACCTTGCAAAAGAATACTTCGGTGACCAAGGCATGTTGGGCTACGTTGCTAATGTTCAACGTAAAGAGATTCGCCAAGGTATCGCATGTGTTAAACACCAAAACATGTCTGGTTCAGACATGGGTGATGACCACAAAGAATACTTTGCTGGTGAAAATGCACTAAAAGCAGCGGGTGAAGCGAATACGTCTAATCAATTTGATTAATCGCTAACGCTAAAGCCTCCCCCGCCCTTCTCTCTTACTTAGGTAAGATCCGGGGGAAGGCTTTGAGATAAAGCTACTACTGCCAGCTTTATCTCAAAGCCTCAGATTTGTGTTCCACACCACGGTTAACCGAACAACTTCTGTTTAAGCTAACTGTATACATATTTGTTCAGATTCCTATTTGTTGAGATTCTTATTTTTTGAGAGTGCCTATGACTTCAATACCGACACACCTACAAGATGCAAAAACACTGTTATCAGAAAATGGTTTCGCAACGGGTGATACTTGGTATCACGGCACATCTTCAGCTTTACTCGCGTCTATTCAAGGTCAAGGGCTAAAGCGCTCTGGAGACAAAGCGCTCAATGAAGCCGCGTCAAAAACCATGGCGACCATCGGTAACAACTACACCGAATCGGTTGAACCAGTGTTTCTCACCCAGAGTAAAGAACTGGCGTATTACTGGGCTCAGCAAACCATTCGCGAGCGCAGCACTCGTTTTGAGGGTGAAGAGCGCCCTATCGTATTAGCAGTCAATCTATCTGAAAAACAACAAGCCAAAGTAAGGCCTGACGTTGGCGCAATGAGCCTATTAATGATGAGTGTTGGCGAGCAATTCATGGCTCACTTAACTGAGATCTATCAAAAGAACAACATCGCAGGCCCAAGCATCGAACTGCGCACTGCGGATCGTATGGATTATCTCAATAAACTTGGAATGGCCTACATTGATGAAGACATCAGTCGTGCTTGCGTGCAAGAGCTTTATGAACCAGAGCTGTCAGAGCCGGAACTGACCAGTTAATCAGGTTCATTACGTAAGCACTATTCAGAATAAAAAATGGCTCCTAAGTAGGAGCCATTTTTTATGTGCGAAGTTATTCACATGCTAGTTAATCAATAGACCAGTAAATTTATGGACCAGTTGATCTATGGACACAGACGACCTTGCTGTGCAGGTTGCGTCATTTCAATGTCACCTTGTAGTGAGCGATACACAACGGTATTCCACACTTCACCATTATCCATTTCAAACTCAATAGCGTAATTCAAACCCGCGACAACCTGAGTTCGCACACTCAGAATCTGCTTTAGCTCAGCTGAAGTGTTCATTTGGCCAAGAACTGCATTTAAAGCTTGCTTAGCTTGTGGTGTGATAGCGCTTTGCGACCAACCACCTGTCAGGTTTTTAGTGCTACAGATCGGATTCGTATTCTCTTGTGATTGAACTGGAACCTCAGATTTCTGACTGCATCCTGCTAACACAGCGACACTAAACAAGGTTGCTACTCCAAGTAATGATGTTAATCGTACTTTCTTCATAAATTCTCTCTACCTCTGTCATTCACGAGGCGTTACCCGCAATGATGTTTCATATGCAGACAAGCTTAAACCTCGAATGTCATCACTTCATCAGAAATTATGTTGTAACTAATCTGTAAATACAGAGCACTGTCAGAAAACCAAAGCCGGACAATAAGCAGACAAGTAAGTATTTGAGAATACACTAATTTAGGGGTTCATGAATTGATTGAAAAATGGCGAAACCATGTTGTTTAGGATTAGTACAAGTAGTAAACTCCCACTTTAAATGCAGCTTGTTTTTGAGAAACTAAACGCACAAAAAGTTAGGACAACTTTATAAAGTAACTACTCTCAAACATCAGCCATAGATACATCTCTCATAAACGGGTACAAGTCACATAAAAATAATTAGATAAACTTAGGCGGTTCACTACATGGAATTAATGTCGTCTTTAGGTTCACTGTTGGCTAGCAGCCTGCCTATCGAAAAAAAACAACACGCTCTGGTTGAACTCGTACTCGACACTTATCAACCGCAACAGCGCACGGCTCTTTTCAAAACAGTGGCAGAACATCGTCGAAGCCAAATAGAATTGCTTTTCCCTGAACATCAAACAAAAAGCGACTCAGTAATGTTTGAAGTGATGGACTACCGCGATCTGGTTCAGCGCTATCCAAATACCTTATCCGCAGAAGTTGCTCTCTTAGAGGAAGCGGTAGGACAATGCTATATGCATTGGTTGGACTTTTGGTGTGAATGTGAAATTTCCGCAATCAAAGCAAAATTACCATTGAGCACCCATGCCCCTTATCCTATAGATCTGCCCATTAAAGATAGTGCTTACTATGGTGTAATCATTGACCAAATAGAAAATAGCCCACTCTTAGTACAAACGCCAAGTCGCCCTCAAGGAATACCAATCAACGATGCTATTGCTTTAAGCAACCTTGAGGTTTTTATTAAAGGTGAGAAGTGGTATGAGATGCTGCCTTTACTCCACTTATCACAAACAGGTAAGCACTTTATTCTACTCAAACACCCAACAGATGAAGCCTTTCCAACCCTAGTCTCTTCAGCCCTAATTCAGGACTGGTCAAAAAATGAGACTTGGCTAAGCTACGCCCCCATGTTTAGCAACGACAAATGGAAGTACGGTTTATCCAGACGTGGTTATAAGGGACTGGCAGAGCTACATATTTTTACTCAACCGGCCCTATCAAAGTGTGACTCTATTCCAGAGTTCGATAATAAGTTCCAATTACAATTAGCCGAAATGCAAGCTGTATGTGAAATTCTACGCCTAACCGTGAGTGGAAATATTCAACAAAAAGTCTACTTCCTTTATCTTGCTCAAAAAGAGATGCTTAACTTGTTACATCAAGCGAGCTATAAAATTGGTTTCACCATTATAGATCAACCTTTGATACTCAATTTTTACAAGGCTATCGAACCACAAGCATACTTGCCGCTAGGGTCTTGTGACTTGAACGAAACGAACTTACTGACTTACCGCGGGTTATGGAATATTGAACTGATGTTGAAGGCATTCAATCATGTCAACTTTCGAGACTATAGACGGTGCCTCCGTGAAAATAAAAATACAGCGTGGCAAATAATATGAAGACGTTTGATCTTGGGCTAGAGGCGATATTCTTTGCTAAAGCCATCACTCTGCTTGCAACGGTCGCTGTTGTTGTAATGTGGCTGTTCTACTATTGTTATCGCCTTAAACAAAAGAACGAAGCGATAGTGGGGACACACCATGTACCTTACATCGCATATTCCATCTGTATTATTACGTGGATCAGCAGTAATGCCTACTTCCACACCGGCTTTTTGCCTGGACTTGGTACCACAGCAGCCATATTCGCAGCAAAGTTGGCCAACCTCAGCTCTTTCCTTGCTTTTGCCTTTGCGTATTACTTCTCGTGTCAGCTCGCAGCCGAAAACCGCAGTGGTAAAATCCATAGGTGGCAACAAACCATTCTCGCGAGCATGACGGGCTACTCTTTCTATATCAATTTGACCCCAGGGTTAACGGTAGAAGATGTCACCATTACTGCTCCAAGCCAATTCGTGATCGAGTTTGGTCCGCATACACCCTATTTTTTCATGGGGGTTATCAGCTTGATTGCCCTTACACTGACTAATCTAGTGACCATGCGTACCAATAGCAGCAAGCTAACATTAGCCAAAGCCAACTACATGATTACAGGCATCTTGGTATTCATGCTATCTACAGCAACGATTCACATTGGCGTTGCCTATTTCCTACGTGATTTCTCGCTCACTTGGCTCCCCCCAGCGTTGTCGCTCAGTGAGATGTTATTTGTAGGCTATGCTCTGCTGACCTCTCGCTTCTACAGTTTCAAATACCTTACATACATAAGCCTTAATGTGCTGCTGGTGTGTGCAATTTTAGTGATACCTTTTTGTACGGTATTTATTCCCCTAACTGACGGTAACCAATGGCTATTAGCGATACCCATCTGCGCGATTATCGGCATTACATGGAGTCCAATCTACAAACGTGTAAGTCCTTACTCCTCATTGCTTGTCTATAGAAACAAAAAGACACCGGTACAACAGATACTCGCATTAGAAGAAGGCTTTAAGTTGTCGATTGACGATGCCATGCGTCGTTTAGGTCGCCAACTGCAAATCCCAGAAGATAAGCTTCGACTAGTTAACAGTAATTACAACGAAACCTTCTACGAAGATTACCTATCTAGCAAAGAGTCCGTTCTAGTGTTCGATGAGCTTTCTGAAGAGCTAGATGATACTGCGCTCGCTAAACGGCCGCTAAAAGCACTTTATGACAAGATGAGTTCAAACAACACCGCGTTGGTAATGCCACTATTCGGACACAAAAAATCAGTCACACACTTGCTAGTATCATCGCACAAAAGCAACAATCGTATGTTCTCTAATGAAGAAATCTCTGCACTGCAAACCTTGTTAACGCGTGTACAAAGCACCATCGAAGCCGATAGACGAATTCGCCAAAGTCGTGCTCTTGCTAACTCGATCGCTCATGAGATGCGTAACCCACTCGCTCAAGTGCAACTGCATTTTGAGGTGTTAAAGCAGCACATTGATAATCAAGCACCAACTCAACAAATCTTGACTGACATTGAGAATGGCCAAGCAGCGATTCAACGCGGGCGGCAACTGATTGATATCATCTTACGAGAAGTCAGTGATAGCTCGCCTGAGCATGGACCAATCACCATGACATCTATCCACAAGGCCGTGGACCAAGCCGTCAGCCACTATGGCTTTGAGAACGAGAAGATCATTGAGCGAATTCGTTTACCACAACACGCTGATTTTGTGGCAAAACTAAATGAAACTCTATTCAACTTCGTCATTTTCAATCTGATACGCAATGCAATCTATTACTTTGATTCTTACCCAGACAGCCAAATTGAGATCAGCACCAAAACAGGATCTTACGAGAACGTTCTCACATTTCGTGATACCGGCCCCGGCATTGACGAAGCCATTGTTCATAAGGTCTTTGATGACTTTTTCTCTTTCCAAAAAAGCGGTGGTAGCGGCTTAGGACTGGGGTATTGCCAACGAGTGATGCGCTCATTTGGTGGCAGAGTGGAATGCCATTCCAAACTTGGTGAATTTACTGAGTTTCACCTGTACTTCCCTATTGTACCCAATGCTCCAAAAGCGGAGACGCTGCGTACGCCTTATTTCAACGGTTGGAAACACAACCAATCGACGGAAGATAAAGCCGAAGCTGATGTAAAACCAGAGAGCCAAACTCCAAGCGGTGATATAGAACCTGAACCGGCAAGTACGCTAACAGAAAGTAAGCAAACAGAACGCACGCAAGCAGAAAATCAACCAGCATCAAGCCATCTTGCACCGACGGTACTTATTGTTGATGACAAAGAAGTGCAACGCACGCTTGTTCAGATGTACCTGAGCCGACTTGGCGTAAATAGCTTGCAAGCTAAAAACGGGGAAAATGCTGTCGAGCTGTTCAGATCACACAAAGTTGATTTGATCTTAATGGATGTACAAATGCCGATAATGAATGGCTTTGACGCAAGCCAGATCATCAAGGCGCGCTCACCTCAAACACCAATTATTGCTTTGTCTGGTGAATCAGGACAACGTGAGCTAGAAATGATCAGAAAACTGATGGACGGTCGCCTAGAGAAGCCAACCTCTTTGAACGCACTGCAACACCTACTGGACAACTGGCTAGAGAAAGGCTGGGCGCCAAACGCTTCTAAAGAAACAGAAAATGAATAGCTGACTACGGTTAAGTGAATCAATTAAAAAAAAACGATTAGAACTCACTGATGGTTGGCCTCAATCATCGCCGTTTCGATCAAATCCAGTAACCACTTGTATTTGGCAGAATGTTGGTTTTTCTTATGAAGATAGGCAAATACCTCCATTTTCTCTGCATCTTCTTCTAATCCTTCAATCACAATCGAGCGCAATACTCCCTTGTGCTGTTCGATCACCGGAGGCATGCAGGGTGCGATCATATTGGAATGCTTAATCGTTTCTATTAACCCAACAACTGACGTCGTTCGAAGCGCCATATTAATCGATTTACCTTGGCTTAAAACTTCTTCTTCCAATCGCGAGTGTTTGTTTTGGTCGAAGTAAGCAAGGTCTACATGCGCAAATGGAAAGGACAACAAATCATCGATCTGTGCTACATCCTCTTTAAAAGGATGGTCGACTCTTACTGCCAATACAAATTTTAGGGTTACGAGAGGCACAGCAATGATCTCGGCGGGCAGGTTTTCAGCTTCAAAGTGAATAACAAAATCAATCTCGTCACTCTTAAGTCTTTCCAGTGAATCTTGGGAGCTAGTATGACTAATCAACCTCGAAAGTGGACTTTCATCTGAGAGTTGATGAAACAGAGAGGGTGTTAACCAAGGCAAAAGGTGCGGGTTCGCCTCTATCTTAAAATCTTCGCTTAGTTCGGCAGGAGTAAACTGTTTACCCTCTTCTATCGCCGTGACCAACCCGTCCAATAGTGGAAAAACACGTCGATACAGTTCATCAGAATAAGGCGTCGGGAGAAACTGCTTATTGGACAAAACAAATAGCTCTTCACCTAACGATTCCTTAAGCTTTTTGACGCTTTGGCTTACCGCTGGTGTCGAGACAAACAGCTTTTCAGCTGCTTTGCGCAAGCTTTTTTCCTGATACACCACCACAAACACTTTCAATAAGTTCAAATCGACATTATTCAGTTTCATACCCAAACCATAAACCAATACTTAACGAATGGTTAAGTTTATATGAATTAACTTAACGATGTCCACTTTGTATAGTTACCTCACCTTCACGCAGTACACGGATGTAGTGAGATAAATTTATGAGGCATCTATGTTATTACAACGTTCAATCCTTTCTCTAACTCCTTTGTTTCTGGCAAGTGTCGCTTTCGCGGAAGAAGCCGAAATTCAAGATATGTCAGACCCGTTAGCCGTCTATACACAAGGTGGCTTCGGTTACACAGACAAAGGCTTAAACCTGAAAATCGGGCAAACCTATGACACTGGTAGCGATACGACCATGGGTATGAATGTCTTCGAAGTCAAAGGCATCGCTGGTGAAGCCATTGGTTGGAATAACCGAGGCGCAGATGACAGTATCGATTCGATTCGTTTCAGAAACTTCGGCGTAGACTTAACCAATGGTCGAGGCACACAAGTCGATATGTCTTGGGATTTCGATAGTAATCAAGGTAGTGCGTCATACAGCTTTATACAGGCTCTTCCACAAATGGGCATGTTTAATTTCTATCCGCTTGCAGGTGTCGGTGTTGCTGCAGGTGAAGAGTTGGTTGAAGGCTCTGGAGGCAACCTCGACGCGGATCAACTTCGTGATCGCTACAACATGCACGGTACTTTCTACGTGGCGGGTATGTACGCAAAAATGCAACTTACCGACAAGATTTGGTTGAACTATAACCCTATGTATTTAGGAACGATGTCTGGTTCATCAACGTTCAAAGATTATGGATTCGAGGGCAGTGATTCTGTACTCGCACATGAGTTTGCTGCGAGCTACCAGATTAACCCAAGGACGAACGTTCGTTATTTTGCAAATTGGACAGAAAACACCAGTATCGAAGACGGTGATCACCGCATCGAATTTAACTATCAGTTTTAAGCAGTCACTTTCTGCTTGGATGAGCTCTTTCAGTTTGAACCAATGATTTCTGTTCGACGAGCCATTCCCGTTTTGACGAATAATTTTGAGTTTTGAGGACACATTATGAATATGATATCTAAAGCCTTTGTTGGTAGTTTCACTTGCCCATTACGCTCAGCTGCCATGCTAGTTTCTGTAACAGCCTTGTTTTCAGCCACAGCGATAGCAGGCAACGGTGATGCGACAGAAACGATCCAAACGCGTGCAGGTGACTTTACTTTCGAAACCGACTTTCTTCATGGCATTCCAACACAAGAAAGCTCTGCAAAACTGTTTGAACTGATGGACTATCAACGCGCGTCACAAGCTTACATTTGGTCCGTGCCTTTGGTGTCAAACTACGCATGGAAACAAGCCTATGCCGACATGGGGGCAGAGGATGGTCAAATTACTTATGTTGAGTCTCATGAATCTAAGCTAGGAGGTTTAACTTACAATACCTCTACGCCTTACGCGATTACTTGGTTTAACGTAGAGAAAGAGCCCGTTGTTATAGAAATACCCACAAATGAACTGCGTGGCGCGGTACACACCATGTGGCAAATCGGTATTTCTCAAATGACTGAGCCGGGCGTCTACGTGGTAAAAGCGAAAGGTTCTGAAACGCCGAGTAACCTGCCAAAAGGCGCAAAAGTATTTGAGTCTGATACCAATAATGTTTTCTTGGGTGTTCGCTTAATGGCTAAGTCAGATCAGCAACGTATGAAAGACTTAGAAGCATTAAAAATTACTGACCTTAACGGCAAGCCGCTCAGTAGCAAAGGCGTGAACTTCCCTGAACGTGGTGACGATGCTAAGCACCCACGTGGTATGGCATTTTGGGAGACCTTGAATGAAGCGATCCAAGCCGAACCTGTAGCAGAGCGCGACCGCATGATACACGACATGTTACGCCCACTAGGTATTGAAAAAGGCAAAGCATTTACTCCATCAGCTCAGCAGCGTGACATCTTAGAACAAGCTGTAATCATGGGTGAAGCTATGGTTAAAAACATCGATTTCAACAAGACTGAACGTCTACCACACGCGGCTTATGGCAAAGAAGGGAATTCGTGGGAAATCGCAACGGCTTCAACACCAAACCAAGACCGTCACTATGGTATGGACCTCGATGGACGTGCAGCTTGGTTTTATGAAGCCGTCACTAACGACATTGCAATGCATGGATTTGAGAACGGCGGTTGGGGTCAGATCTACCTAGACAACTACCGTGACGACAATGGCAAAGGGCTAAATGGCAGTAACCACTATACTTTGACGCTAGATGGAGATGTAAATTTCGCCGATTTATTCTGGACCATCACTGTCTACAACGTCGAGAACCGCGCCATCATCGACAACGAAATTGAGCGTGCCGACGTGGGTTCTAACATTGAAGGGACAGTTAAAGATTCGCAAGGCAATTACACCTTCCACTTCTCGCCAACTAAGCCTGCTGGTGTAAATGAAGCGAATTGGGTGCAAACCCGAGAAGATGAAAACTGGTTTGTTTACTTCCGCGCTTACTCACCAAGTAAAGCATTTGTAGCGCAACAGCCAGAAACCTTACTGCCTAACTTTAAGCGCGTGGACTAGCCGCTAAGTCTATGTACTAACGATAAAGTCCATTACGACCCACGATAAAAGAGGAGCCTCAGCGCTCTAATGCCGTTCACTTAAGAGTGAACGGCATTTTTGTTCTTAGCATACCGTTGT
>NZ_JBGOOI010000025.1:0-61018 GCF_041439605.1 Vibrio sp. 1F169
AGGTTTAGGAATAGGGCTACGAGAGAGTGAATGTAGCTGATCAGATCGTAGGTTCTGGATTTAGTTCCACTGAATTACGCAACAAAGCCGGTTTAAGCATAACAACGAACAACTAGCAAGTTACGTCATTTTGCTTTCAGCCTTAGAGCCTTGCTATTTTCATGATAAGATACCCTCACCAATAAATAGCCCATGTGAACAATGTCAGAACCTTCATACCACCAACTTCTTAAGTCGACCTTCGAAAACACTCTTCTTCACCTTTACTTCAAAGTAAACGTTGCCAGTCACTTTGTTAAAGAAGAGCAACGAAACAAGATCATCATTGACTTCTTGAAGCCAAAAATCAAACAAGCTCGATATAGCTTATCAAGAAAAAGCTTAAAACGGTTTGTTTGATGAAGAATAAGTTTGGCTCAATCGAAAAACACTTAGAAAGCGTTTTATCTCAATATTCAGCGATAGAAAGTCAAAACGACGTTGATAAGCTTTATGCCTTGTTAGAACGCTTTGAGAAGAGCGGATTAGAAACAAAACTGATTGAAGAGACCCCTAAACAGGAAATGGACGTTGTTTATATCGACAGAGCACATATTGATAACTGCTTCGATAATGAAAACCGTCAGATTGCACCCATTTCGTTGTTTATACATACGAATGAATTAGACAGGTTCACTCAGTGTTTAGTCACCCAGCCTTATTTCACATTTGAATTGTGCCAAGCAAGTGAAGAGTTGAAGAACTATCACTATCAAGTTCACCCAATTAGCTAACACAACCAAATCTAAAAAGCAGGGCACTTCCAACCCATATCAAGATGTGTTTGACGCGATTTACCAAGTGGTACTACCACCCTTTTCCTTCTATCATCACAATCAAGGGAAATCTTTTGATCTTCGAGCAGTAAGCTGATCAGGTATAAACCTAACGCTGAATGATCTTGGCCATTTGTCTTCACCGCCACGGCTTCAACAATGAATTCAATTCCTGTCGACAGTGTCTCTGTATCTTTAAAAGACATAACTCCCCCTCCTATTTTACTGTATAAATATACAGCAAAATAAGGTGTGTAAATCCATATTTGCGCGAATTGAGACATTAATCGCATAAAATGGGTTATGTCGACTCAAACTCATTATTGAATTTACCAAGAGAGCTTATTTTGACTCGATAGTTACTCATTATTATTCAACTCAAGGAAAAGCTGACTCAAGTACCGCCTTCTTTTTCCCTACTTCATACTCCACCCAGTATAACGTTATAGTGGCAGATATCTGATGAACAGCATAATTACCACGATGCTCTGGCCCATTTTGCCTACTTTCGGATAAAGCAGACTTGACCCATTCAAACAAATAGACGTAACGACTGACGGTCTGGCGACACAGGTCCGCATTACGTGCCACCAAACCAATCGTGAGCTCCTGATTTTTGCGTAACAGAATCTGACATGCGCGGATAATTCGACGAGTGGTCTTCGTCCGACGAAGGTTATGGGTTCTTCTGGCCGCTCTACGCTGCCTTTCCTGTAAACTTAATCCACTATCCAATCTCATCACACCTCGCTGGCAGTCTGACCGTGCACAATATTTATCCCAGGTCCAACGAGAAACGCTTTTCACCACCGCCAACACCTCACTGCACTTCAAAGGCGGCTTATCCGCAGTCTCGGTATTTTTGTAATGAGCGAAACTCTCTACACGGCGTTTAAAGTTCGTATAACTGCCCTTTTCTCTTTCTTCGTCGACGATGTCATATGCGTATCGACGAGTGTGTTCGAATAAAGTACAGTTTCGAGAATAAGAGACATCAATATCTTGACGAAGCCATGGCCGCGTTGTCTCCAGCTCAAGAGAATCCGCTAACTCATTGAGTTCATAGACACTGCGGTGGAGTTCAGTTGTCTGCCACCAAGGATGAAAGGGCGTTTTGGCAACAGGTCCTGAATAACTTAAGTCCGCCTCAAGTCGTAAGGCTAAGGCGCGATAAATGGCTTTGAGGTACTGAATGGGTTTGGATCGGGCTTGATCGCTGGTGCAAACCGGCACAATAGCGTAAAAAAGGTGGGCTTTATTACTGGTGCGGTTTCGAACGATTAGATTAGGGGGTGGCAAGCCTTCATCTTGCCAAATATAGGGGTTGGGGACAGAGCGATGGTCATGATCGATGTCAAACACCATCCACGCCTGCATCTCTTTACGATTAACCTGCATATACGGCCATCTGACCGCGTAGTTTCGAGGTCTGATAAGCATCGCGGTTTTATTGTCACTGCACCTCGACAAATAAGGCGCTTCCTCAAGTAGCCTACTCAAACACGAAATGGATGAAGACGCAGCGTATTCAGAATGAGCCGTCATCGCCTCCCCCTTAAAGAAAAAGCAAAGCAAGAGAGATTGTCTTGAGCGTTGAGCGTCGTTACTGAGTCAGTACTCTTAACTCTCTCTAATAAGGTTCGAGAGTCGGTTAAAGTCGCTCCTTTCAAGCTTTCGGAGTCGGCACGGATGTCAATTTTTATTGCACCCCTTTTAGGATGACAACTGACTGCATCACACCACTCTTCTTTACTTTCTAAAACTAAATTGAAGACAGCTTCAAGACTGCTTTGAATGACCTTACCCTGTACGACCGCAAACACATGATGACTCATAAAGTAACCTCGGCTAAAAAACGCTCCCCTTCGGAGAAATCGATAACGCAACTCTGGAAGAGGAAAATGCGTCAAAGCCAACGTTGTCTGATTCTTTGTATTCGCTTCTCAAGGCCGAATAAACGAATTCGCAGTCGCATTTGTTCAAACACATGATTCGAACGCCTTAATTGGGTCATTAACCTCGCCTGCTCAACCCATAAGGAAGAAAGTTGACGATCGCATAACTCGCGTCGAATGATCCTGATATACCTAAGGCCTCTACGCTTATCTTCCTCCGTCAATCCATGACCAGACGTTTCTGGGCATGACTTATGGCACGGAGTAACAGACATCACTCCTCCGAATTGATCTGTGAAGCAGAAAAACCATTAGTGGCCGCCTCATCCTCTATGGCTTTATGCAGACAACCACCTTGATTCAGTTTTTCTAGGCTCCTGATGAGTTTTACCTGAACGCTGATACTGGCGTGTGCGTTATGAATAATCTTATGTTTTTGAGTCCTTGTAAGACGATGCTCTCCTGCATAATCCAACGCCATTCGAGACAATTCACCCGAATGGACCGAGTTCTCTAATACGCTTTGGACAAAGGTGTCATCCGTGCTCTCAGATGTTATATGAGCGGTGACCACGCCCAACCCAAGAAGCAAGCTGTTTACGATGGTGTGATTACCGCTTACTTTTGCGAGAGTAAGCGCGTCTACACAACTCAGAACATGAGGCTGAGCAGGATTGAGCTTATTGCGTAGAATAGTCGGGGTCATCCCTATTCCAGCAGCCAAGCTACTTATATTCTCTGAGGTTGCAAAGACACAGCACGCTTCATCAAAGGCTAATTGCTTTGTGCGATAAAATTCGCTTATCAAGTCAATGTCATTCATAACAAATACTCAATTGAAGAAAAGTGGAACAAAACGAAGCCCAACCGGGCAACGCTCTTTGGTCGAAATAAGGGAAGATAAACGCATGGGCGACTAACCCATTCTCTCCATCGTTTCACGAGTTGCCATTTCGTGTAGTGCGATCATATTGATTAATGGTGTTTCTTTAGCTTTTGCTTTCTTTTTAATAGGTAAGCGACCATCTTTAACCCAATCTATGATGGTGCGCTTTGGCATACCAGAGAATTGAGAGTATTGGTCGTACGTCATGAAAGGCGTATTTAGGACTACTTGATATGAGAGCATAGTGATATCCTGTTATGTTATTGAGTGTTTCATTTTGGACAATAGTGTCGCACCCCGCACTGTCCAGTCATCATTTGAGTGAAAATATAGCCTTCTTATGAGTGAATTACAAGAACAAATACCACCTTTTGAATACATTGGCGGCCGAGAAGTTACAGAAAGGATGAAGGAAGTCACGAAAATGAGAGACTTCAAGTCTCTTGGAGACGTACTTGGCATTTCAAAAGGGACGATATCTACGTGGCACCAGCGAGAGTTAACTCCCTTCGAAGTGATTTTGAGACTTCATTTGAAGACTGGCGCATCAATCAAATATCTGGCTTTAGGAGAAGGCGAAGCTTTCCCTGATCAAGTAGTCCAAGAGCACACGCCTAAAAAAAATGAAGCTAAGACACTTTTTGATGTCGATTACTTCACTCTGACAAATGGAAAACTTGTGGGAAATGAAACGCTAGCTTTTGATAAGAGCTACTTAGACAAACTTGGGGTTCTGAATGTAATGGGCATCGAGCACGATGGGACTACATTCATTGTCGATAAAGAAGTTCACCAAGCAGTAAGTGGCACATACTTAGTGGATATGGATGGCTTACTCTCGCTCAACGATATTCAGCGCCTACCAGGTAAGAAACTAGCGATCAGCTTTAACGGCTCGACTCTAACAGTCGAAGAAGATGAAGTAAGGGTTGTGGGTAGAGTGGCGTTAGTGATGGAGAAGAAGTGATGGGAAAATTAACTCTTACAGATAATCTGAATGCTTTAAGAAAGAGCTACTCAGAACTTGAAAAAATTACCAGATTAATCAATTTTGACGACGCTCTAGAAGACACTCCACTTGCCGAACTAAAGTCAATAATTAACATTGTTGACACCACAATGGCAAAAACACTCAAAACTGGAGTGGTTACCAACAGTGGTATATTCAATTTGTTGTCTGAATTACCAAACAAAATAACCAAAATAGTTATCTACCCCAAAGAGCTTAACCTTCCTTTCAAAAATCACTTGTCTTCACCTGATAGCGAAGTGCTAAAAGGACAGCTTTATCAATCAGCTGTATTATTTGCAGAAAACGTTGATGCTACTCTAGTCTACTCATCTACGTACGCCCTAAAAGAGGTTGTTGGACAAATATCAAGCTTAACAAAGACAAATACAGCTTATCGAACTGAAATACTTGAACTAAAAAAGTCATTGGCAGAGGTAAAAGTAGCTAACCTCGAAAAAATCGACACTATAGTAAGCGATACAAACATTGAATTATTGGAGTTAAAAAGTGCATTCAATCATCAATCTAAATCAGAGATAGAGGCCTTATTGCTGGGAATTAATGAAACAGTCGGCAAAAAAAGGGACCAGGAACACAACGAATAAAGCTAACAACTGGGCTGATATTGATGAGAAAAATCGTAATCTTGGACTTGCTGGAGAAGAGCTCGTGATTGCGCATGAAAAACAATTCCTTATAAAAAAAGGGCTGACAGACCTTGCTGAAAAGATTGTTCATGTAGCTAAAAAAACGGATTACGCAGGCTACGATGTAAAGTCATTTGACGAAAATGGTACCGAGAAGTTCATTGAAGTCAAAACAACCGAAAAAACGATAGGAACGGCTTTTTTCATATCAAGAAATGAAGTTGAAGTTTCTCGCGAACTTGGGAGTCAGTATTGGGTATACCGAGTTTACGATTTGAACAAAAAAACGGGGACGGCTAAATTCTACCCATTGAACGGGCCTATTGATAAACACTTTGAGCTCACCTCGGAAATATTTAAAGCTAAAATAAAATAAGGCCGGCCATAACTCCAACTAAAACAATTCGTCAGATATTACATTCGACGCCTTTATCTTTATAAAAAAGCTATTAAAATCAATATTTTAAATCACTTACCAAACACCGCGTTCGCTCTAATGTAAGTTTCATATCGAGGTTTCTCATCTTTCTTAACATATACATATTTGGATGAGAACCAAACACCATTTTTACCCATCTTGGTCATTTTCTTATCAAGAGAACCATTTGTATCAGCCTTAAACATAATGTAGTAAAGGCCTGGTTCATTTAATTCAACAAAAAAAGAAAGCTCTTTCTTTGCCCCTACGAAGAGGTATAGCTTCTTTAAAGCTGTTTTTTTTCCGCTTGAGTCGTGTCCATCGTATATACGAGGAATTAAAGAATCATAGAGTCTTTCTTCATCTCCATTTCGGCTTTCAACTTTGTAGACCCTAAGTGGCGAGTTTTCCCAAGACATATCGACATCGTTGGTACCCGTATTTTGTACCAAGACATTTATAATTAACCCGAGCTTATCTACCTCTTGCTGAGAGTTTTTATCAAATACAGCGTAATTAAATTGTTCAGTTTGAATTTGGATGTAACTAGAGTCAGTACCATCGATCTTGTCTTGAAGCTCTTTCAGATCTAATTTTGCTTTTTCTAGATCTCCTTGTGTTGAAACTAAATCGTTCTCTGCATTCTCCCTCATTTTCAAAGCTTCAAATGTATACATAGTCCAACCACCACCGACGACGATAGCGAGTGTTAATGCAAGATAATGAAACTTTTCAGCTCTACCAAATACAAACACTATAGGTCTGCATAAAGAGGTTAAAATAGATCTAATCCAACTCATATATGACTACAATTCCAATAAAATAATTCAAACACATTACAATGCCGAGTTATCACTATCACTAACTTCCCACCCTGCATCCTCTTCACTTTCGACAGTTGCATCGACATCATCTTGCAATGAGGGGGTAGATAAATTGACAGCTAAAGCACCTTGGAGTGATTCTACATTCATATTATTGCGATACTCTGCTAACAACAGTTGAATTTGCGGACCGTTCAAAAGTGCCAGCTCAGGAGGTACATCTTCAATAGCAACAGCTTCGGAACTCAACAAACCTACCAATAGTGTGGCATAAATGAATCGTTTAAGCCGACCACCTTCAAGCTGAATATATTGATGCCCAGGAGACATAAATAAGTGTTGGGCTTTTAGAGCGTAGTCAAAAGACTCCTCATTATCATCCATAAACTGACGCAGAGCCTGAATGTCTACTTCTTGCCCCGATGAGAGAGAGTTTTCCACATAGGATGTCATTAGCTCTACTTCGTCTAAAAAACTCGACAATTTAGTGAGCTGTCGATTCGATAGAGCTTCTGGGGAACTAATTCGAAGTGTACATCTAACTTCATCACCCTGAAAATGCACTGGATAAAGCCAATGATTTATAGCTTTAACCTGCTCATCTGAATTCAACTGCATGATAGAACCCGTGTATCTAAAGGCTTTTTCTAACTCTATTGGCATTAAACCCCGTGGTTTTGGTCTTCCCCAGGTTATATCTCGTCGTAATTCAAAACCACAATATGTAGGTATGGGTCCATCACGTTCCGTCGACAATGCTAGCTCAACGGATCCGTAATAAGCATCAGAACTGACTCTCCCGGCCATCATGTAACCATCATTTACACTAATGACTATGTCACCAATATTCATGCTAGTAAGAAAACGGCTGATCTGATTTGTCTTGTTACTTATTTGACTCGCTGACTCGCTTTGATTATTGAGGTAATTCCGAGTTGAGCCGATTACTGATGCTATGTCTTCGTCATCTAAAGTATATGAGTCTTCGAAAGTTAAACCTACCTCGTCTGCGTGGCCAAGACCAACTACGTTATTATCTTTGAAGTGATAAAAATACTTTCCGCCGTTATTACCCGCACGAATAAACCAATAGTTTATACCCTCTGGAACCTCTAAGAACTGAACCATTATCTAACAACTCCAAGTGACAAATGACAAATGCGAATAACGACGAATAATAACAGGAGCTTATGGCATACGCACCAAAATTGATATTCAACTACAAAAACTGGTAGATACATCCCCCTTTCATTTGAATTTTTGTTTGAGCTTTAGGTTATCAAACATTGTCGAGCCACACTTCAAGATATACTGTATATAAAAACATATTCAATTAAATGTTACTTATGGCTGTTAGAAACTTAAAAACTAGCTCAAAAAAACCTTGGATTTGCGAATGTTACCCGAACGGACGATCGGGGAAGCGTGTTCGTAAGAAGTTTGCGACAAAAGGCGAAGCCAAGGCCTTTGAGCTTCACACAATGAAAGAGATTGACGATAAGCCCTGGATGGGTGACAAGCCGGATCACCGAAGGCTGTCTCAACTTATTGAGCTTTGGTACTCGCACTATGGTGCAACCCTTGCTAATGGCAGTGTCATCCATAGTAAGTTTCTAAGAATGGCTAACGCGATGGGTAACCCTATAGCGACAGTTTTCAATGCAAAAACATACTCTGAATTTAGAAGTCACCGAATGAGTGGGCAAATTAGCTTTGTTGATGCGCGTTGGCAAAAAGGGGCTCCTAGTATCGCAACGCTAAATTCTGAACTCGCTCGATTTAAGGCAATGTTCGGCAAGTTAAAAGAGATTGGGGAGTGGAAAGGACCAAACCCATTGGAAGAAGTGAAGCCATTTAAAGATCACGAACGCACTATGTCTTTTCTTCATAAAGAGCACATTACTTTGTTACTTGAGCATGTGTCTAAACACAGCCGAACAGATATGCAGAAAATAGTGAAGCTATGCCTAGCCACTGGAGCTCGCTGGAATGAAGCTGCTCAGCTGAAAGGCGCTCAGTTAAGCAAATATAAGGTTACGTTCACCAATACCAAGACTAAGAAGAATCGCTCTGTACCCATCTCAGAGGAGCTTTACAACGAGATATACAAACCAACCTCAGGGAAGCTCTTTGAAGAATGCTACACACCTTTCTGCTACATATTGAAGAATAAACTGGGCATCACCCTACCCTCAGGGCAAGCCTCCCACGTTTTGCGTCATTCGTTCGCAAGTCACTTTATGATGAATGGCGGCAATATTTTAGTGCTAAGGGACATTCTAGGCCACGCAGATATCAGCATGACAATGCGCTATGCCCACTTCGCACCTGATCATCTATCTGAAGCAATTATCCATAACCCTCTTTCCAACCTGTAACCTGTCGCCACAAAATTTTTTGTTCGGCTGTCGCCACTTTGTCGCCACTTGCCAAATTTCAGGTAAAAAAAGAGCCACTTTAAAGTGGCTCAATTCTTAAAATTTTAAACAAGTGTTTTAAACGTTACTCTTTACCGAATACGTTGTTCTCTTGCTCTTGCACACGAATGAAAGTAGTACGCTTAGTTAGCTCTTTAAGCTTTGCTGCACCTACGTATGTACAAGTTGAACGTACACCACCAAGGATGTCAGAAATTGTGTTGTGAACAGAACCACGGAACGGAAGTAAAACAGTTTTACCTTCTGCAGCACGGTATTTAGCAACACCACCTGAGTGCTTATCCATAGCCGACTGTGAAGACATGCCGTATGTTCAGGGAATCGTTCGTGAAGAAAACACAACGCATCCGCTAGCGTTGCGCATGAGTTTTAGACTTAAGCCAGCAACCAGTGTGTTAATAACTGAGTACTAAAACCTGAACGACTAAAAGAGATAGGTAATATATGCACCGAAAGATTACATCTTTCAAAGACAAAATCCTTCAGAAAGCGTCCTTCGGTGCATACAATTTCAAGCGACTGACATAAGTGACTAGCGTAAGTCGCTAACATAAGAGACTAACGCAAGCGTCTCAACACAACCTGCTGGTCGAGCTCATTCTGATAGTCCGTGTAATCAAGCCCTTGATCAAATATGTACTCAGTGACAAGAGTACGAATGCATTCAACTAACGTGCTTGCTTGCCAAGGCTTTTCAAAGTAACGGTCGATACCTGCTGCATTAATCGCATTGATGGTATCGGTGTGAGTGGCCTGCCCCGTAAGAAGAATTTTCTTTGTATTCGGAAAGCGGCTGTCATGGAACACTTCAGTGAGTAACTCCACACCCGTTTTTCCCGGCATCACATGATCAGACACGATGACGGTAATGTGTTCGCCTTCTGCGTCAAGCTCATCAATGAGATCAAGCACTTCTTGTGCTGATTCACAATCTTCAATATTCAGCCAACTCGCCAGCGGCTCTAAATCTTGTACCACTGCGCTCAGTACTTCTCTCTGGTCATCGACACAGATTAAATTAAGCTTCTCCATGTTCACCCTCTACTGGTAACTTGATTCTAAATACAGTTTTAGAAGCATCACTTTTCACAATAATACTTCCGCTATAACCCGCCACAATCCGCTTAACTATTGATAAACCCAAGCCCAATCCAAACGATAAACCACCTTTTTTAGTGGTGAAGTTGGGCTGAAATACCTTTCTACGAGTCGCCTCGTCTATCTCAGGGCCGTTATTCGTAATCGTAACTAATATTCTTTTTTTACTTAATCTGGTTTGAATTTCGATTGCAGCATCGTCTGAATTCGACATTGCATCGCAAGCATTCTTTACAATGTTGACCCAAATCTGAACGAGCTCTGTTTTCGAGCCTTTAAAAGTCGGCAAATCTGCAGGGCTCAATCGCACAGAGACTCTACGTAACTCACTTTGTAACAACGATAAGGCATGGTTAATGGAGTCGTTAATATCAACCGCTTCTTCGGTGTCAATATCAACTCTGCCAAGTTGTTTAACCGATTTTACGATGCCAACGGTGTGTCTAGATGCCAAACGTAAATCATGTAAATCACAGCCCATCTGCCAAAAGCGAATCGCTTCTTCTGGGTTTTTCAGCCAATGTTTTGAAATAACGTCTGTTGCATGTGAAGCGTCAATTGGAATCGCCTTTGCAAGAGAGCGTGCAATGTTTTTGTCTAAACCATATTTTCTTTCAAATTGTCGCCCACGTGTTCGCGCTTCTGACGACGACGTTTTCTGACCATGCATTAACCCAAAATCGAAAAACTGGCTGGCTTCTGGATGCACTTCTTCAAGTAGATCCATGATGACCGTTTCAAGTCGACCAGATTTACTATTTACTACACCAATAGCGTTGTTAAGCTCATGGGCAATCCCTGCAGCCAATTGACCCAAGGTCGTCATTTGCTCAGCAGTATGTAACTTCTCTAGCGCTTTTTGTTTCGCTATCGCTTCTTGTGTTGCGCGGCGTTGACGACGCGACAACTCATTGACAATCACAGGTGTGAACTGTGCGGTAAGAGGGCCAAACTTACGTTCATCTTCTGCCGGCGTGTCTTTATCGATCCACGCTAACTCAACATCGGTTTTAGCAACAACCGTTGAAGATGCTGTCCAATTGCCTGAAAAGAAGCTGTGAACGCCTATAAAAGCCCCACTACCCGCGCTAAATACTCGCACTTGCGGTGTATTCGCTTCAGAATAAAACCCTTCCAGTTCTCCACTAAACACATAATATAAACGAGTGTTTAACGCTGATTGTTCAATAATGGGGTTACCGGCACGGCACGTCACCCGACGTTCTGTCTGATTAAAATAACGATCGATAAGTGCTTCTAGCTTTTGTTGATACACGTATCGTTATCCTATGTGACCAATTGAATGTAGCACCCATACCATAACAAAACTCAGTAGCACACCAACCACACCCAAAATAATACCGATTCTGGCCATTTGATTACTTTGCACATGACCCGTGGCATGAGCCAACGCATTCGGTGGCGTACTGATTGGCAGCGACATACCTAATGAAGCAGCAAAAGTCACAACCAGAATTAACGTTAACTCACCGCCTAGTGGCGTGAGCGAAGCCATAGACGAACCTAATGCAGCCATAATTGGCATTAACAAGTTAGCCGTTGCGGTATGAGACATAAAGTTTGCCATTACCAAACACAAGAACGCCGCTCCGAACAACACCACATATGGTGAGTAAGCATCAAACGGAATGCTGTGTACCACAAGCCTTGCTAAGCCAGTTTTATCGAGAGCTAAACCAAGCGCAATACCACCTGATACAAGCCACAGTACGTCCCAAGAAATCTTTTTCAGGTCTTCTTTATTGATGATCCCTGTGAGTGAGAACACAGCGACAGGAATCAGAGCGACGGTATAAGAGTTCATGCCATGGCTTGAGCCCATTAACCAAAGAATGATGGTCAGCGCAAAAGTGACGTATACCGCAATGGCTTTGGGCGTTTTAAGGAATTTGCCTTTGATGCTTAGCTCGATTTTCTTTTGGTCAGCTTTGTACATAAAGCCTATTAAAAACCACGCTAACGCCATCATAATAACGACAAACGGCACACCAAATGCCATCCATTCACCGAACGTAATGAGGTTATCACCAACTAAATATTTAAGTGCGATAGCGTTCGGGGGGGTACCGATCGGGGTACCAATGCCACCGATGTTAGCGGCAACAGGGATACAAAGCGCAAACGCTATACGACCGGGGTCTTTCGGGCCAAACACAGCCAGTACCGGCGTTAAAATAGAGAGCATCATTGCTGTTGTTGCCGTGTTAGACATAAACATCGAAAAGATACCAGTGATCAACATTAAGCCGAGCATCACAAACTTTGGGTCTTGTCCAAATGGCTTCAATAATACACGGGCTAAGTTTACGTCTAATCGATACTTAGTGGCGGCCATCGCTAAGAAAAAACCGCCCAAAAACAGCATGATGATTGGGCTGGCGAATGTCGCCATGATGTCGCTGTATTTTAACAGCTCACCAAAATGTTCCTGCCCATGCTCAAACCTTAAAAAGATCAGCCCTTTATCCGACAACATCAATAATTGCAGAACGATAATAACAACAGACGTCGCGTAAATCGGGATAGGCTCGAACACCCAGCACAATGCCGCTAATAAAAAGATCGCAATAACGCGTTGTTGAATAATCGTAAGGCCTTCAAATGGAAACGCTGATAGCGGCATTACGAGGATAATGAAAGGAATTAAAATAGGGATAATGTATTTAATATAGGGGCGCATAGCACAAAACTCTTCCTGAGATAACAACTACTTAGAAATTAGATTTAGAGTTCTAATTTAGTCCGACAACGAATTATCGACCTCTTATCCCTATCTCACTATCGGCTAGATCAATGATTCCGTAATCGCGATATCCCCTTTTTCGATTCTGTGCGCTACCTCTACGTTTGTATGTCATTTACTGTTGTAATTAAATTCCGAGAAACAAAAGGCAAACGTTCGCCTTTGCGTGGGAGATCCGTAATATGTGAGCCATATTTGACACCTGACTGGCTTTCAGAAGTAAAGAGCGTAGCTGCATTATCGAGTAGCTCTTTTTTTCAATTTGAGATCTGATTCGCGTGTAAGTTGTACTTCTGCGCTAACTAGACTGATAACGTTGCATAAGTTAAATGCAACGTCCTAATTAAACTCACTTTTCTAACAGACGACACTGATACTCGGCAATGTGCTTTAGCTCCGATGTATGTGCAGGGAATCGTTCGTGAAGAAAGCACAATGCATCCGCTAGCGTTATCTGGTGTAGATTCGACGTATACCCAAAAACCAATCGGTGGACATTGTCATAGAGCTCATCTGAATTACCTGAGCTTTGACACTGCGCCAAGATAGCTTGATCAATCTCATCGTCAGGATCTTCCAAGGGGCTATTGGCCTGTCGATAGAGATTAAAAAGCATTGCGTCATATTGCTCTTTCGACAGCTCTTCCTTGCAACGCATTATCCATGTAAGCGTAATTAGGTTGTGCCCAAAGAAACCAAACTGTTTTAAGCATGCTTGTAATACGCGATTAAGCTCTACGACTTCGCTTATGTCAGAGCTTTGATCGCCATCAGAACGGGTCGATGTGACAAATTCAGTGAAGCGGTTAAGGAATGCTGGAATTTGAGACGGCTCTAAACCACGGTAAACACGATTCAGCGCCAATAAGATAGTCACATTGTGGGAAAGGTATTCGCTGGTTTGAGAAGCCTGCGAAACGTAATACGAGAAGATATCTTGAAAGCCCTTATTCTCATGCCATTGCATTAAAGCGGCATACGCCGCTGGGTATACCCCGTTATCCAATATCCTTTGAATACGAAAATCCGTAAATTTGGGCGCCTTTAGCGTTGCAGAGTACTCACCTAAAACTTCAATCTCAGTTTGGTCTATCAACTCACTCGTTTTAAGCCAGACATTGTCTGATTTAGCGAAATAAGCATTCAGATAATTCGCAGCCAAATAAGCTTTTAAAGAATGAGGTTGATGGATGCTGGCACTGCTATAAAGTGCCTTTTCTAGTAGTTGCTCGCTTGTCATGTTTCCTCCGTGAAACTAAAGCATTTGCCAAGTAAACGCTAAATATAGGGGGTAATGACTATTAAGATGAACTATTGTTACCATAGTCTTTTGTTATGTGTGTTATTCGGGTCTTGCGGAATCTCGCTCCCGGTTTTCTTTATCGATATTTACTTCCAGTGTACGAAAGTGTCCCATTGCAACGGTCGTAGCGACAACTGCCGTAGCAGGAGCCCACGCTTTCTCGTTGTATACAAGATTAGATAGAACAAACAACCAATGGTTTTCTGAAAGAACCTTTAAACCAAACGAAAGACATATTTCATTGATTAAGGCTGAACTAGCAATCAAAAATATGGCAATAACTAAGAACTTCCCCAACCAATGAGCAACCCAAGTAGCGAATGTAAGGAGAAGATTCAACTTATACGGTATACTGATTAGAAGACTCATAAGTTACCTTTTGTTTCTTGGTTTTTCTAAAGCACATACAACCAAATAAGATGTGAACAACGCTGACACCTTAACTAGACCATTGTTCCATAATTACTAAACTAGCTTTAAGTAAGAGTGTCAAGCATTGTTCACCACTCTTGAATTAAAAAGTCAATCTTCTTCTGACTTTTCCTCTACAGTCTTAATACCGTCCTCTAACTGTATTCTTCTAGCTTTCTTCAAGATTGCCTTTCCTGTTTTTGTAAGGCTCCAATATTCTTCTTTGTCATTAACCGAATGCTTCTTTTTCGATGCTTCAACTAAGTCAAGAGCAATTAAGTCTGTCACAAAACCTTTAACCCTGTTGTCACCAACAGACCAACCGCCGCGGAACCAATTATTGCCGACATGCTCAAAGGAAAGCTCTTTAGCTATGTTTGCACTTGAGCTCTCGTTCACCATAGTCGGGCCTATGATCATGAAGATTTCAAGGAGAGTGTTTGAAAAACTATCCGCTTCATTCCACTTTGAGTTATTTTTACGTCTAACCCTAAACGTTCTAACATTATCATCGAGAATATGTACGATTTTTTTCTCTTCGTCAGGCTGATCAGTAGTAGTTGCAACTTCAACCTTTTTACGTAACTCTGCATTTTCTGCACTTAAACGAAGTAACTCTTGGGTGGCCTCAATTGACGGTGCTTCACTCGCTCTTATCCACCCAACTCTAGGGTTGATATTCATGTTTTTTACAAGCGAGATAGAGACCTTTCCATGTAGGTCTTCCTTAGAAGACCAAAATTGAACTAACTTAGACTTAACTTTCGTTTTAAATGCCTCAAGTTTCTTTATCTTTTTGGCCGATTTATCGACTCGATTATTAGGCCATGATGCGTCATCAGATATAATAAACCCGAGAGTTGGCACACCTAACGAACATGCAAAATCGTACTCTTTTTCGGTATAACTGATACCCATTTTTGTTTCAGAACCATATCGGTGAGCAACAAGAATTACATAATAATCTGATTGTTCAATTTGCCGAGCAATAAGTTTCCATTGATCTTCATCAGCAGCACTAAACATTTCCATTCCAACAGGAATATGTCCCATTTCGAGAACAGCCTTTATAACTTGTTCACGCTCTTCCTTTAAGTCTTCATATGTCGAACTTACAAAAACTTGATACTTTTTATCCATATTTACCTACCCTGACTGAAAAGTTAACGCTTCGCTAAACGGCAATAAACAGTTGGATTAAATTAGCGATAAACGAGAAAAATCCGACTATTTTCTGTGTTCAAGTCGATGACAGTTGGGACAAAGTAAAAGTAAATTTTCCATAGTGTCTTGCCCACCCTCAGATAAAGGTATTATATGGTGAATTTCTAGAATACTTCTTTCACTTGTACAAGCAAATCCACAAATATCACAAGTGTTATTGCTTTCATATATTTTATCTTTACGTAACTTATGATTAAGCAAGCGTTGTACTATTTTCGTCGACGATTTAGTAGTGTCACTTTCCTCTTCAGACTTCTTAACCGAGTTAACAACCTCCTCATCGGTCTCAAATAATTCTAACAACTTCGAGAGACTTATTATATGGAATGATTTTCCATCTGTCCGCTCTCTGAACTCATCAACAAGTTCAAATCTTGGGTAAAGAGGTTTTTTACCACTTTGATGCCACCAATCAGCTTTTTCATCACCTGAGACAAATATTACATGCTTTGCTTTTTCTTCAGCTAAATTTAACAACTCATGCCAAATTAATAAATCTCCAGCAGCATTTTCTTGTTTTGATTTATCTTTATAGCCAGGTGGAATATTTAATTCATTTCGACGTTTTAGATCAACTAATATTTTTTCCAAGTTTAAAGTATCGTCTTTTAAAACTCTATCAATCAAGACTTCATGATACATTTTACTAACAGGGTCATTCCACCCCCATGCTTGAACCGCTTCTAATGTTTCTCTAATTTTAACCTGATAGTCTTTAATTGCATTTTTTAAAACATTTTCTTGCTCTATAACTTCTTTATACTTTTCAAGACCACTAAGTAGAGGATGCGCACCGACGTAATTAAAACTTTGATTAGATTTTTTAGATAGTGCTTCATTAATATCAGAAAGTTTCTTAGCTCTATTATCTAAGTACTCACGTACAGCTTGTGCCGGCAAGAATAATTTATCATTATCAGCTAGATTTTTATAAACCGATTTAATTGCCTCTAAGTTTTTAACGTCAGTAGTGAAAGGTAATAGTAATACATTTGCATCAAGAACGAAAATGCATTCATCTTTAATTTCAATTATAGGTTTCAGAAAAAAACCAAATGCTTTTTCTGGCGAGGGGTATATCCCTCTTTTACTAAATTCTTTTGTCATCAGTTATCCGCTTGATTTAATATAAAAAAGAAAAAATCCGTTTTTATATCAAGAATTTTCCTTTCTGGTCATTATACAGTTATCATAATCGATTCACCTTACTCATAACAATGACTTATCGTTCATAATTTTGTGATTGAACAAGAAAATGTAGATCTTTTTCTGTCTAACAAGATCAAATGTAGAAAAGTTGAGAACTGTGCTTAGTAGTATTGTTAAAACAAGTTTACTATTGATAATAAAGACAATATTTCCACTTCCAAAAAACTACTTATTTACTCATTTATAATTAAGATAAAAACTGAAAAATATCGAAATTAACTTAGAGAAATTCATCCTATAAATTAAAACAAAGCGGGTTTTAATAACTCTCGCCCCTTCATACGTTTACGATAAATAATAAAATTAGATTTTATAAAAACAATTTGATCAATAAGCTTTTTTGTAAACCTTGAATTACATACTCTAAAAATAAATCTCCCTGACAAACTTGTCACAATTCCAAATGCTCTTCCAATCTTGATTCGCAACACATGGCATTAACGTGTTGCATATAGACTTCCTATAAAGCCGTTGGGAAGAAGGAGTTTATATTAAAATCAGGAACGAATAATGAACCAACAACGTCAACTAAGCTGGAAAATAGCAGCTATTCTAGGTACATCTTTTGGCTTTAATGCACACGCTGCAGAAATGGTCAGAGTCGATAATGATGCATTACTACAACAAAGCCTCGTCGCTCAGTCGAAGAGTGTTGCCCCACTAGAATTAGGTTTTTCTGAAGTAAAACGGGTGGTACTGCCCAATGGAACAACGAAAGTCCGCTACCAACAAACTCACTTAGGTTTACCCGTCTTTGATACCTCCGTTGTCGCCACCCTTTCCAAGAACCAACCCACTCAGGTGTTTGGCTCGATGGCACAAGGGATCAGTGGTGACTTATCCAGCATCGCACCAAAGCTGAATGAGGAACAAGCGATTGAAGCCGCTATTTCCTCTCACCGCACGTTTACTGTCGGCAAAAAGTCGATTGAAAATAAAAACGCGAAACTGATGGTGAGATTGGATGAGAACCAAGTCGCCCAAGTGGTGTATCTGGTCGATTTCTTTATCGCGGCCTCAATGCCAGAGCGCCCTTTCTACTTTATTGATGCTACGACTGGCGATGTGCTCCAAAAATGGAATGGACTAAACCACGCTAAAGCACTAGGTACTGGCCCAGGTGGCAACCTCAAAACCACTCGATATGAATATGGCAGTGACTTCCCTAGCTTTCCCATCGACAAAACAGGCACGACTTGTACGTTAGAAAATGATTCAGTTAAGACAGTCGATTTGAGGAACGGAACGTCTGGCAGCGCAGCCTACAGCTACAACTGTGCCGACGGAACTAACTACACCGATCATAAATACATCAACGGGGCTTACTCGCCTCTTAACGATGCGCACTATTTTGGTAATGTCGTATTCGATATGTACAAAGAGTGGATGAACACGTCGCCTTTAACTTTCCAGCTGACGATGCGCGTTCATTACGGTACCGATTATGAAAACGCCTTTTGGAATGGCTCATCCATGACATTTGGGGATGGCAAAAACACCTTTTACCCATTGGTCGATATCAACGTGAGTGCTCACGAGGTTAGCCACGGATTCACCGAGCAAAACTCCGGCCTTGTGTACAAAAACATGTCGGGCGGTATCAATGAAGCCTTCTCCGATATTGCGGGCGAAGCGGCTGAATACTACTTACGTGGCAGTGTGGATTGGGTGGTCGGAAGCGATATATTCAAATCGGAAGGTGGTTTGCGCTACTTTGACCAACCATCGAAAGATGGCCGCTCGATTGATCACGCCTCGCAATACTACGATGGCTTGAACGTTCACTTATCTAGCGGTGTTTATAACCGTGCCTTTTATCTTTTAGCGAACAAGTCGGGTTGGAATGTACGTAAGGGCTTTGAAATATTCACGGTTGCCAACCAGTTGTATTGGACGGCAAACAGTACCTTTGACGCAGGAGCTTGTGGCGTAGCGAAAGCCGCAGCAGACATGGGCTATGTGGTTGCCGATGTTGAAGATGCTTTTAATACCGTAGGCGTGAATGCGAGTTGTGGTTCAACGCCACCAACTGGCAATGTGCTGACGAAAGGCACACCAATTACGAACCTAAGCGGGAACCAATCTTCAGAGAGCTTCTACACGTTCACTGTTGATTCTGCATCCAGCGTGACGGTTTCAATGTCTGGTGGTTCAGGTGATGCCGATCTTTATGTGAAATCGGGAAGCAAGCCAACGACATCGAGTTACGATTGTCGCCCTTATCGCGCTGGAAACAATGAGCAGTGCAGTGTGAGCGCGCAACCGGGCGTAACCTACCATGTGTTACTGCGCGGATACTCGAACTACTCTGGCCTAACGTTACGTTTAGATTGAGTTAGAGCGAGCCTCTCAAACAAGTTGTAAATCGAGAACTAGCGGTTAACCGCGAAATAAAAACCTACTCACTTTGAGTAGGTTTTTTTATGACACACCGTAGTAGCTAATAATATTGAAAGTTATTTACTGATACGTTTATTAATTTATAAATAGCAAGGTTGCTTAGGTATTATTTTATAAAAACAGTTTAAATTGAGATCCTGTGCTGCACAACGAAACAAAAATAACTGACTAACTTTTGAACACATTCACGTTACTGATAGGTTAATCCTTATAGGGCAAATGCTCTATTAATGATAAAAATTAAAATAAGGATTATTTATGAGACCATCTTTTCCTATCAGTATGGTGCTTGCAACGACAGTGGTTGGCTTCCAGTCTTTTGCGCAAAATATTGAGACAACTGATTCATTAGGTATTGCAGAAAGTAGCGCTGCGCAAAAGCAATCTCTGGCGTTACAAATCAGCGAGCGTTATTCCGATCTTGAGCTTTCATTGAAGGCTCAGATCTCAGAAAAGAACTTATCCGCGCCTGTAGATAAATTGAGCTCTACTCAGCCCTACTCTGCATTTTCAAGCCGGATGCAGAAAGCGGATCTTGGTTATCGCAAGATGAAAGGGATCAACGACTTCAGCGACTCTGTGTTAGAGGTTCGCATGGCTGATGAAGCGATGATCGAAGCTTGGAAGAATGGTGAAAACCCGCTGTTTGCATTTGAACCATCAGGCGACGATTCGAATTGGCAATACATTGAAGCGTATGACGTGTACGGACAGGTTCATCAATTAGATGTGTACCAAATGCCAGACGTCCCAGTGTTTGTGGTTGATAGTAACGGTGCTGAAGAGCTCAAAGCAGGCCTAATGGCGATGCAGGCAGAGATGCAAAAGCTGGGTACTACAACGCAAATCAATGCCATTAGCGATACCAATGCCGACGAGAGTAAACCTCAAAAATCGTCTTTGATGAACAGGGCTCGTCGCTCGATGGCCTTGTCGGAACCTGAGCCGTTGAATACCACACAATTAACCAAAATCCGATTAGCCGTCGACCAAGAACCTTGGATCTCTGGTAAAGCGGAAATCTACGCTATCGTGACGGGTGTCGATTCAAGTCGTTTAGAGCCCCAAATCGACCTCGTTGAGATGCCTTATCTGGACTACGACAAACAGACGTACTACCCGAACCAGACCGTTATCTTCTGGCCTCGCTACCGCTGGGGCGCTGCTGATATGATCTTAATGGAGCACGATGATGGCACAGACTACAAAGCGCTAGCAAAACTCTTAGTTCAAGCCGCAGAAGAGATACTGAAGATGGTTCCTGATCCAGAAGTTCAAGGTTATGCGATCATCCCTCAGATCACAGGCAAGATTATCGATGTGATTCCTGATGGCGTATTAGTCAATGATGACGACTTCGTGGACGTGTACTACACCTTAATGCAGAACACACCTTATGTAGACCGTCCGGGCGCAGGCGGAAATGCTGTCGCATCGTTTGCACCAGTCACCATTTCACCAACAGAGTAAGTCGTTTCTTATTTAGTTAGGGCTTAATCGCTAGGCCCTAACTCTTCATTATCGAAGGTAAGTCAAACACAAGAGACCTACTCAGAACCTAATTACAGGGAGTAATCAAACACAATGATGTCTTCTAAAAGCGGACGAAACACATCTTTCAGCGCCTCATGCTCAGGGTGCGGAAGGTAATTCTGGCGGCCTTCTTCATCGGCGAACGTCATTAACACCGAGTGGGTATAACCTTGATTCTTGTTTTCAGGGCTGTCATTTAATCCCCATTCTACTGAAGTGACCCCTTCAACCTTGTTTGGCATCGCTTCAAACAGCATCTTTAGTTTTTGAACCTCTGAAGCTTCAGCGTTTTCTTTAAACTTAATCAGTAGAATATGACGAATCATTCCCGTTTCTTTTTGAGTCATTCCTTGTCCTTTTCGAATTGTTCGCTTGCTCGTTTGTCATGCTCAACCAGCACCGAGTCGCGTTCTTAAGTTAGAGGAGAACAAAATGCCACACGTTACACAACATGCCAAGGCTAGAACACTAGAGTTTATAAAATACCCCAAATCCTCAAACAAAAAATGCTGCACCCAAGGGCGCAGCATTTCTCATGACAATGGTAAGCACGTTTTAACGTTAATCACGACGACCTGTAAGCTGGATCGTTTGGTCTTGATCAACGCTCTTGTGGAATTTTATTCCGCCATTAGCGGCGTCATTTCTTCCTTCAAGCACTGGCTCAGATTCAACACGCTCAGCCTTTACTTGATTACCTTCGCTTCTCGTCATATCGAGAGTACTCGCATAAGTACCGTCAGCCGCGAAAGCCGTGTTCATAGATAAAGCCATCAATCCAAGTGCGATTAACTTGTTCATACATCACCTCGTTGTATTTCTAATTCTTTGTTCGTTTGGTATCTGTGTTTTTGTTGGAGTAACTTTAGCAATCGAACACGAACCATTCGAGGAAAAGCAAGATTTACCAAATGGAAAATCAAGGGATTAGCGAAGTTCTGACGCTGTGCTGTCTTATCCGCTTTGCACTGCCACTATGATATTAGAGTCACATAATTTCTGTACGCCAACCGCACAGAGATTGCTGCCTATAAAAGGAATCATTTGGAGAAAATGTGGACATCAATCTAGATATTCAAAATATCCTCGTCATCAAGCGTATGTATGAACTTCGCAATGTTGGACTGGTGGCGGAGTCGCTAGGAAAAACCTCTGGGGCGATCAGCAAGAACCTTTCGAAGTTAAAGTTGCAGCTCGACGATCCACTGTTCATTCAAACCAAAAACGGGTTTGAACCCACGACTTTTGTTGAAACCAACATCGAAAATTTTGAGCAGATACTCAGCAGTATCGAAGCGATAAAGCACCAAGTATTTTCGCCAGAAACTTACCAAGGCAATATCAAAATCTACGCAAATACCCTGTTCTGGGAGCGCTTTGGCTCGAAGCTCTACTTTGCTCTGAGTAAAGAAGCCCCGCATGCTCACTACTCATTCGTTCGGTGGGGAAGCAATGTGAGGAACAGGCTCATCGACGGCGAAGAATCCATAGCGGTTCATTACTTTGATGAAACCTTGCCACAGTCAATTTCTCAAATGGAATTCGGTAAAGGAAAAGTGGTGTTCTTCGTGAGAGAGGATCATCCAGCGAAAGACTTTGAGTCGCTCGCTAACTACCCAATCATTCTATTTAAAACCCCGGGATGGAATGACAATAAATACCCGATCCTTGATCGTCTTAGAAATATCGGATTTCACGTCAACCCAAGAGTGGAAGTCGACCACCCTGCGATGATTCACGATGTTGTGCTCAAATCCGACTATTTTGGTATCACCCTCAATGGCAGCGTACCAGAAGGCTGTCGTAGTATTGATTTGCCCGAAAAACTGACGATCGATGTGGGTTATGTGATGAGCTGCCGTCGTTCACAGAAAGATGCGCCTTTGAATCAATGGCTATTCCAAATGCTAAAGTCTACGCTGAAAAACAAACAAGCGTAGTTCAACATCTAAAGGCCTAAATGATTAACGGGTTAAGTACTTAAAAGCGTAAAAGCTTAAAGGCTTAGCTGCTTAACGACATAACTCCCCTATCATCCAAAAAAGAAAAAGCTCCCGAGGGAGCCTTTGATTAGGGTTTTAGTGACTATTCGCTTATGTTTTTATTTTAAAATGCTTCTTCGAGCGTTTGTTCGTTCTTTTTTTCTGTTTGTTTCTCGCTGGTCTCTACCTCTTTCAAGCGCGCAGTGAAGTGTCTTAACACCGGAGGCTCGTAGGTAAAGTCGAGCCCTTTCACTTTCCCAGCATTCTCTTTCACTTTTTCGAATGCTTCGATGATGAAGTCCATGTGCGTTTGTGTGTAGGTCGCGCGAGGAATGGTAAGGCGCAATAACTCAGCAGGACATGGGTGTTGTTCACCAGTTGCTGGGTCGCGACCTTGCAGCAATGAGCCAATCTCAACCGCTCTGATACCCGCGACTTTATAGAGTTCACACGCCAAAGCATGTGCTGGGAACTGACCTGCAGGAATATGAGGAAGCAGTTTACCCGCATCCACAAACGCAGCATGACCGCCTGCTTGCTGGCACACGATGCCCATCGCTTCTAAGCCATCAACTAAGTATTGAACCTGGCCAATGCGGTACTCTAACCAATCTTGGCGCATGCCGTCATAAAGGCCAACCGCAAGACGCTCCATTGCGCCACCTTCTAAGCCGCCATAGGTTGGAAAGCCCTCTTGCACCACACACAAAGTTCGACACTCTGTGTACACATCCATGAAAGAGTCGTCTTTAAAGCACAACAAGCCGCCCATTTGTACCATGGCATCTTTCTTAGCAGACATGGCTAAGCCATCCGCGTATTTGTAGGATTCACGCGTGATCTGTTCTATTGTCCAATCCTGATAACCCGATTCACGTTGTTGAATGAAATAGGCATTTTCAGCGTAACGTGCCGAGTCCATGATCACGGGAATATCGTATTTCTGTGCGATTTCATAAACGGCTTTTAGATTGGCGATAGACACTGGCTGCCCACCAGCAGAGTTACAAGTAATGGTGCTCACAATATAAGGAACATTGGCTGCGCCCGCTTCTAAAATCGCTTCTTCCAGCTTCACCACATCGAAGTTGCCTTTGAAGTCCGCATTCACAGAGGTATCGAACGCTTCTTTGGTATAAACGTTCTTTGCCACACAGCAATTCACTTGGGTGTGACCTTGTGTTGTATCGAAGAAGTAGTTAGACAGGGCGACCATTTTGCTTCGATCGAGACCTTTCTCCATTTCACGCTTCTTGATAAGAACAGGAATGTAGATCTGCTCTGCACCGCGTCCTTGGTGTGTTGGAATAGTCAGCTCATAGCCAAAGATATCTTTCACCGCATTCGACAATGCATAGTAACTGCGGCTACCACTGTAAGCTTCATCCCCCATTAACATCGCGGCTTGCATACGCTGAGTAATAGAACCGGTACCACTGTCTGTCAGTAAGTCGATAAACACATCATCACTATCCAGTAAGAATGGGTTCATGCCCGCTTCAACAATGGCTTGCTCACGATATGCAGAGGTTGTTCTTTTTACTGGTTCTACAACACGAATACGAAACGGTTCTGGTAGATGTTTGAAGTTTTCCATAATAGTACCTTTCTATACATTCCGATCAGGTCGAAATCTATTTTCTTTAGATGTCACGAATCCTCACCATTAATTTAATAGATCCGAATAAAGATAGACGGAAATTAACAATGAAAATAAACAAGTTAAATAATGAGTTATTAATCGAACCTAAACAGAGGCTGAGATAATTAGCGAGAACGACAAAACAACGAATATTCTTCACGAAATAATAAGTGCGACATTCATGCGTTCAAAGGTTATCAAAGCTGCTGATAGGTAAACAAAGCACGCTGCTTTGCTGGCGCGTGACGCCTAGAGGGTACTACTCTGAAGAAAGGCGGAACGAGAGCTGGTGATCTAAGGTATACCAAGCTAACAAGGTTAGCCATGTTGTTGATTGCCATTTCAGATACATGTTCACAATATATCCCTACGTTGAAATCAAGATGATCCGAAATTTAAATATAGTGTAATTGTTTTATAAATACAGCTTAGAAAAGTATAAATGTGATCAACATTTAGAATGATGATTAAATACGATAGCATGTTATATAAACTGTGAATCACAGCCGTTTATATACTATTAAACTAGTTCAGCGAGTTACTTAATAATAACGGACATTTTTAAATTCAATGCTTATCCGATATAGGATGAAGGTGGCTGTTTTCTAAAAAGCTATCTTCTAGGAATCTAGTGAGCTAAAAAGATAAGCTCTGATGAGGCTCAAACCTCACCAGAACCGTATTCGCAGTGAATAACTTACTTCTTCTTCACGACTTGCTTGATGGCCATTTCAGCCAGTTTTGGCGTCGCTGCTTTCAATGCACTGGGGGCAACCTTCTTACCCGCCTTGACCGCTTTATTCAGTTGGCCTTTAACCGACGTCCCTCTTTTCATGGCTTCTAAACGTTGGCGATTTCTCTGAACGTTATTTGCGTCAGCGATACGCTCGATCAACGTCTGCCTTAAAGTATCTAAACCAAATTCCGCCTTTTCTGGCGCAATCGCCAGCGGTAACACGATATCGGTTTGCAGCAATATATGATTGTATTCGAGCGCTTGAGCAATGATCTTTGCTTTGGTCGATGTTGGATTCTCTAAGTCATACGGTGGTTGCCAATCGTCTACAGGCTTTAATCTGTCTACCTGATTCACAACCGACACCACAATCGGCTTCTTGCGTGAGATGTTCTTAGGATCGTCATAGAAAGCATCAAATCTATCTTTCAATTGCTTATCCAAATCACGTGCAGATTGATTGGCTTTAAGCACCCATAGCACCACATCGGCTTGGGTCATCTCTTTCAACATTAAGGCTTCGCTTTTAGGATTGCCATCAAGCCCCTGAAGATCAACCACGCGAACATCATTGTCGTCGACAAACGCGTTGTATACGGTTGAAGTGTCGGTTGATGGTAGAACATCGACCTCGGCAACCAGCTCTTGCTTAAGGGCATTAATCAGTGAAGATTTACCAGAGCTCGTTTGCCCCACCAGCACGATTCGCACGGGCTCTAACTCTGGAGCAAAGCGTTGTTCGTCGAGCTCAGACACATCGGACGCTTTCAATGCTTCATCTTCAATGCTGAAACGTCCGCTATAGAGGTCAATCGCCACCGCCGCAACTTCATCTAATAAGGCTTGTTTAGCGGCGTATTGCATGTCATCAACCACACCTCTTGTCATTGAAGATGTCGCTTGCTCTCTCCCTAAATCAGAAACAACTTTTAACGGGTTCAAATAGAGGTTTTTGAGGTGATTCCCCCAAATAGCGGCCTTAACGATCTTCTGCCCTAGCTCGCCATATTTATCATAGGCTTCGTAGCCCGCCTTAATGTAAGAAACCTTGAGATACTCAATGCCCGGTATATGCTCTCGCACTACCAGTTTGTAGCGTCGGCTGACCTCTTCGAACAGCTTTAGTCCTTCAGGAATCGAGAAATCGAGCGATTTCTTATCAAACTTTTTCGCCACAAACTCAAGTACTTCTAAACCGATTTGGTCTAGGTTGCCCCACTCTATGTCGACCAGTAATTGTTGGCGTACATGGTGTTTTGAATCATTCCAGATCGACAGTTCTTTTTGAGACCAATCAGTCGAAGCCCTAACCAATGCATCCTTGATATCAGCTTTGCTATGCTGTGATTCAGCTTCAGCAGTATCCTCGTCAAGGCCGTCGCTCTCTTTATTTGAGAAGGGCTCCGTACTTGAAGAGCGGCTTGAAGAATCGCGTGAAGAACGACTAGAAATGAACAAGGGAATGGTGAATACCAAGGTACTCACGGCAATGGCAATCGACATTTCGAGTAGGTAACCGTATTTGATCGCCAAGAACACACCAAAGCCCATCATGATAATGCTTGGGAAGATCGCCGAAATCAGGGCAATGCCCCAACGGCCGCTCGATAGCACCGCCAGTAATCGAAATAGGTTTCTAATTTTCTTCATAGCCCGACGCCGCCTTTCCTTTTTTCAGGGATTCTTTGTAGATCTTCTGCATCTCTTGTTCAGACACTTCTTCACCTTTGTTCTTATGATAGAAGTAAAAACAAGCCGCGCGACCTAAGCCATAAGAGGTGCCGAAACTCATTGCCGCTGCAGCCACCGCCCCTACCGTTTGACCATAAACTGGAATCAGCTTTATCAACTGTCGAGTGCCCAGCTTCATTCCGTATTGCAAAGCAAAGCTGCTTCCCAGAGTGCCTATCAATTCACTGAAGACTCTCTTGTTCCACTCGACCCCATATTGATTCGCCAAGCTATGTAGCATTTTCGCTTGAATCGCAGGTACCGACACCAAACCAACACCCGGAATCAGGTCGCTCGCTGCCGCACTTCCCGCATACCAAAGCACTTCGTTTTCTACTTGATCAAAGTTGGCTTCTTCCTGTGTGGAGTGCTCTTTGTCTTGCACCATCATTCCAATAACAGGAAGAATACTGGTCAGCTTTTCTAACAAGATGTCATAGTTGTAAATTGAACCACTGTTATTGCTCGAGTCATCCGTTTCGAAATCGACCGCGACGGATTCAAACTCTTTACCCCAAGCCTTCTCTACTTGGTTGGTGTTGAACTGAACCTGCCTTGCTCGATCTGTTTCACCGGAAGACAACACTGCAGTATGAACAAGCAGCAAGTGTTTAATTTTCTTCTGTTTCTTAATCTGCTTTAGAGCCGCAAGCACTGAGGATTGTTCAGGTTCGTCGGCTTTCATTACAACGACTAATGCATTACCTGCCTGACCAATCTCTTCCAGATCCTCTTTCGCATCATAATTCGCTTCGCTTAGTCCTCTGGTATCGAGAAAGCGCATCACGGGTTTGTCTTGTGGGAATTCGTAAGACATCGCCGTCATGGTACAAGGTGCAAAACCATTGCCCACTTCAACAGAAGAGTCGCCAGTCACCGCCTGAATAAACGATGACTTGCCCGCCCCCGTTTTTCCCAACAGCCACAATGTTGGCAGATGCTGACGCTGGTATTCATGGGCCTGAGTAAGATCTGGGTTCTTGCTCGGATTAATGAAGTCTTTTATTTGATCAAACATGTTCAGAGTAACGCTCACTTGATGTTGAGATTCGAGTTGATGACAAAGCAATACTGACTTATATAATCACAAATCATATTAAACTTATGTTTGTTCAGTCGCACAGGTTTACAATACCTAAACGCTTGTTTTTATTTGCGCGCTCATTTTTATAGACGCTTTTTTATACGTGCGGGTATCATCGTATTGATTCACACATCGAACAAACATCAACAAACACAGAGAAGTAAAAGGTAAGTATGGAACAAATTTATTTAGCTGGCGGTTGCTTATGGGGCGTACAGGAATTTATTAAGTACGTTCCTGGTGTTATCAGCACAGAAGCAGGCCGTGCCAATGGAAGCACCCACCAGCTAACAGAAAACGGGTCGACGCAGCAAAGCGATTACGATGGCTATGCAGAGTGCGTACAAATTGAATTTGATCCAAGCGTTACGTCTGTAATGATTTTGATGAAACACTTGTTTGAGATTATCGACCCTTACAGCGTGAATAAACAAGGTGTCGATGTCGGAGAAAAATACCGCACAGGCGTTTACAGTACTAACGCAGAACACTTAACCGAAGCTAAGCACTATATTGCCTCTCGTGACGACGCCGACCGTATCGCACTCGAGATATTACCGTTAACTCACTATGTCGCGAGTGATGACATCCACCAGCATCACTTAAGTCACTTCCCTGAAGATCACCACTTGTGCCATATCCCTTGGGATCTGCTGCATAAGTACAAATCCTAGACTTAAACGTTACGCCTTGAGCCTTGAGCCTTGAGCCTTGAGCCTAGAGCCTAGAAACAGAACACTAAAAAGCCCCAATAAGCATTTACCTATTGGGGCTTTTTAAATTATTTCAGTATGAGCTAAAGCCAGAAAGCTTATTGAGTGATTTTCAAAAGCTCTCCGTACATATCACATTAAGCTTTGGCAGTTCAAACGAACGGCTACCGCAATCGGTAGCCGCTGTAAAAAGTTATAGTTTTTGATTTAAAAGGAATTAGCCTTCGGCTGGCGTCACTTCGTCTTGTTGCTCGACTTTGTCATCGACCGCTTTAACAAGTAACAGGCCGACAGAGAACACAATCAAACCACACAGAACGAATACCATGCGTCCCCACATTGGGTTTGGCAGTACAAACATAGTCATTACGCCCACACCCGCTACCGCGATAAGTGAACCCAACATACGACGTTGCTTGTTATCCAGTTTCTTCTGTTCATTGCTCTCAGCAACTAACGGTGTCGCTAGGTTATTGAAGAACTTGTCGACGTCTTTCTCACGGTGTTCCGGTAATGGCTTGTAGAACAGTGTTGAAAGAACGAAGAAGCCAGCAGTAAATACGATGTGACCGATAAGGCCGATAGCCACTTTCAGGTCAGCCCACTCACGGCCAGTTAGTTCGTTTAGACCGAACCAGTTTTGAATCATGTCCGCTGTGATAACGAAACCAACGAAGTAAGAAACCACACCACCGACTACTAGCGTACCCCAACCTGCCCAATCCGGTGTTTTACGGATGAAGAAGCCACAGAATGCTGGAATTGTCATAGGGAAGCCGATCAATGCGCCCACGTACATCATGGTGTCGAAAAGGCTCAGACCTTTAAGAGAGTTGATGAACAGAGCAACCAAGATGATCGCGATACCGAAGAAAGTAGACGTTAGCTTAGAAACAACCATTAGCTCTTTCTCTGTCGCTTTAGGACGAAGAATCGGCTCGTAGAAGTTCTTAACAAAAATACCTGAGTTACGGTTTAGACCAGAGTCCATTGAAGACATAGTCGCAGCAAACATCGCGGCAATCAGAAGGCCAACCATACCAACCGGCATGTACTCTTGAACAAAGTAAAGGTAAGCGAAGTCAGCGGCTTTGCTGCCAGCTTCTGGGTAAGCAGCGGCTAAATCAACACCTTGACCTGCCATGAACCATGAAGGCATGAACCAAATGATTGGACCAAGCGTCATTAGTACACAAGCAAGCAGTGCTGCTTTACGTGCGTTGTTTGAGTCTTTCGCTGCAAGGTAACGGTAAGAGTTCAGCATGTTATTGGTGATACTGAACTGCTTCAAGAAGATGAACACCGCCCAAATGCTGAAAATGCTTAGGTAGTTAAGGTTATCACCCGTGATAAATGAATCGGTTGGGAAATCATTGATGATTTGCGTGACACCGCCACCGTGGTAGACCGCTACTACAGCACACGTTACGGTCACTGCCATAATGATAACCATCTGCATAAAGTCAGATGCGATTACCGCCCAAGAGCCGCCCGTTACTGACATCACCAATACAACCAGACCCGTTAGGACAATCGTCGTTGTCATGTCAAAGCCGAAGATACCCGATGCGATGATCGCAAGGCCGTTCAACCAGATACCAGCAGAGATAACGCTGTTTGGCATGCCAGACCAAGTAAATACTTGCTCATTCACCTTACCAAAACGCATACGAATCGCTTCAATTACCGTCACAACGCGCAGTTGGCGGAACTTCGGAGCGAAGTAAAGGTAGTTCATTAGGTAACCGAATGCGTTCGCGATGAAGATAATCGCTACGGCAAAACCATCGGTAAAAGCTTTACCTGCTGCACCAGTAAATGTCCAAGCACTGAACTGGGTCATAAATGCGGTTGCACCTACCATCCACCACAGCATATTACCTCCCCCACGGAAGTAATCACTTGTCGTACTTGTAAACGTTCGGAACATCCACCCTATCGCAATTAAGAATAGGAAGTAGATGCCAACTATCAGGGTATTGAGTTCCATCTTGAGACCTTTTTATTTATGTTTTTTTGTTAAGGTCACTATAGATAGATGGCAACTATATTTGTACTACAATAATTTAAATGCGTGACAGTGATCTTACAGTCCAGCACTCAAATAATCATACAAGTGATCGAGTTCAAATTTGCAACAACAGTCAACACGATGCATCAAACTTACACATCCCAAACGTTAATTTTCAGTTCAAACATCAAAGACAAGAACCATAAAACACTAAGATACTGATAGGTAAGAAAATAAATACAAAGGACAAATAACTAACATAGAAGCTAACGTCATATACGAGCCATCTACAAGGTAAATGGATAGAGAAACTCCACTTACCAACAAAGTGAAAATGTTTATTTTGTATGATTACTATAAGCTACAACTAAATAAAAAACCGAACCGTTCCGAAGTTCCGCAACTTGGCACCTCAATAATGAAAACTTGAAAACCACTAATATAAGCTGACAGTCTTTCACGGAAGTGAAATGCTTTTAACACACCGATTACACTTTCCCCGTCCATTAAAAAGGTGTCATTATGAAGAAATATGTCCCAATCTTAATTGCTCTTAGTACGATGTCTTCTATGAGCTATGCAGCCACCAGCAATGATGATGTTGTTGTTGACTATTTGCAGATGCGAAAAGGCGTGGCTTACCAAGTCAACCATTCAAAGCCATTTACTGGCCAATTTGAAGAGAAGTTCGATAACGGCCAAATCGCGACCAAAGCCCAATTTTCCGATGGTCTAGAACTTGGGTTAGAAACAAATTGGTATCAGAATGGCCAAGTCGCTTCTAAAGTGAATTACGTTAAAGGTAAACTGCAAGGCAAGGCTGAAACCTGGTATCCCAACGGTCAGAAAAAAGCTGAGCTCAGCTATAAAGACAATGAGCTGTCGGGTGCTGGCTCTCGTTGGTATCCGAATGGCGAACAAAGCCTAACAGCCGAATTCAGTCACGGGAAAACAAATGGATTAGTAACGAACTACTACCCTAATGGCAATAAGGCTAGCCAAGCGAAATTTGATGAAGGCGAAGTAGCAAACGGGAAACTCACTCGCTGGAATACTAACGGTGACAAGGTTGAAGAACTGACCTTTAAAGACCACAAAATCACGTCTAAACAAGTTTGGATGCTGACAGAAAGCTAGTCCTGTTTAAGTTTGTGCTAAGGGCTAGTTTACTGAGACTGTCCTAAATCCTGAATAATTGGCCCATAGCACTGCTCTTCCTGAGCGCATATTACTAGAACGGACTGCATTGTCATGAGGCTACTTTTCAGAGGTAATCTCAGCGTGAATAACGTTGATCTTATCTATCAACCTCACCGACCTATCAACCCCACCTCTTCGTACCTGATACATTGAAAAGTGCAACTGCAGTAGTGGGTCAAACGGATTCACTTGAACGTGCGGTGAGCAACCGAAAAGCTTAATCGTTAATCGTCTTGATAGATGCCCCAGATAACCCTCAACTCAAATTTCAGACAAAAAAACGCTCATGTTGCCTGTATCAACATGAGCGCAAGGGCAGATCTTCACTACCATGTCCTACCTTTCTAAACGAAAGCAGAAGTTATAATTAGAATAGTTGGGAGCAATAATTAAGGTATTACCTAAAACACCTTAATTATTTTTTTTAACATAGACTGAAGACTGACAGCCTTCTCCACCTCTAGCTTACTGTCCCCAAAACAGATAAAGCCCACATGTTTCAATTCATTCAAAAATTCACATCGTCGATGGTTCATCCGACAGCATTAGACAACCTGCCCTCATACCAATCTCAAATTCAAGATCAGCTTTGTCGCTCAGCCATCATAGTGATCTTATTCACCCACCACCCGAACGCCAAAGAATAATAATGTATTACAAATAAAATCTACAGTGAAACATTACTATTTTTGCTATAGCGCACATTACAGAAAGAAGCTCTAACAAATAAATTAATATTTATTCTTTTAAAACAATGGATTACTTAATCCTATCAATTTGTAACGATCTGTGTAAATGAGATTTATGATAACAACAAGATCTAATTCACAGATCGACCTTCACATTATCTATAGCATATTTGTATTATTTTAATGCAAGCAGAACTCAGCGAATTCAACAGATTCAAAAAGACTGTTGCATTAATCAAACGAATTACCCTATTTGGCTCTAACTTGAGGCCAATACTCAACCTATAAATATGGAATTAATACCATGAATAAAACTAAAATCGTGATTGCTGTGGCATCTGTACTCGCTGCTGGCTCTGTATCTGCGGCGTCTTTCGATATGAGACACGAATACAAGAGTCATACAGATCAACACGCTACTCGTGTAAAACTGGGCGATAGCATTGGCAACTTCCTTGTAGATATCGAAGCGAAATTCAAGGGAGAAGACGGCGAGTTTATGGAAGATTTGAAGAATAATGGTTGGGAACTTGGTCTTAATTATCGCCATGTGCTTAACGATAACTGGACGATGACTTACGGTATGCCAATAGAAGGTCGCGAGTCTGGTGTCACATACAAACCTCAAGTTCGCGCGACATACAGTGTCGACAGCATTGACGGTTTAAGCCTAAGTGCACGTTACCGTTACGATATGAGACAGAACACAAAATCAATTGCAACTGACTCAGACGGCAAGCCAATCTTAGATAACGGCTACTTAACTTATCAAAACGATGAAAACCAACGTCGCCATCGCTTAACAGCAAACATCAACTACTCAATGGAGAACTGGCGTTTCGGTTTTGAAGGTAACTACTACAAAGCAGATGATTACAACATCTACGACAACGATGATACAAACTACGAGTTAAATGCAAGTATTCGCCACATTATGGGTCAATGGGCACCATATGTAGAGTTTGGTGATGTGAGTACTTCATCGACTAAAGCGACTCGTGAACTGCGTAGCCGTGTTGGTCTAACTTACAGCTTCTAATCGATAGCTATATAAATAATCTAAGATAATTACTGTCCTAATTTTCTAAGACCTAAACAAAAGCCAGCTTAATCGCTGGCTTTTCTTCTTTCAAATCAGGTTATTCAACAATGATTCACTTACAGGAAGGTACAACCCTAACGGCTGATCCGATATAAAAAGGAAAGTGTCACTTCATCATTAGGCACGACTCGCTTCTGCTGAGCCAAAAACAATTCCGCTGTCGAAACGGCATCGGCTAATGCATTGTGGCTGTTGTACTCAGGAAGCCCGTACCTTTCGCGAGTCCCTGCCAAGGTTAAATCGACTTCTTCATGATTGCTGATCGCTTTCTCCATGCTTTTCTCAATACACAAGGTATCAAGCCAAAGCAGAGGAATCGCTCTTAAACCGTAGCATCGAAGAAGGTATTGGCCAATGAACTTCTCTTCGACAACACAAGCGTGCGCGACGATGATCTTACCTTTTGCGGCTTCGAAAAACGTCAGCATAGCATCATGAATTGAAGCGCCCTCTTCCAGCATTTGTGGTGTGATGTGGTTGATAACTGCAGTTTCAGCATTGATCTGCGAATCGTTATCCAGATAAATATGCTTGGCGGACGCTAAGTCTATTCGCCCCTTGACCACATCGACCCAACCCATAGATAGAATAAGGTCTTGCTCGCTGTCTAAGCCTGTAGTTTCAAGATCTAAAACGATATATTCGCTATCTTTGGCCAAGTCCGTCATCTCTGGGCAAGGTTGATCCACAAGAGCATGTAACGCCTCTGGCAGCTTAACCGTATTCAAATATTGCTTTCGTGTGCGCTTAATTTTCTCAAGAGGATGAAAGTAATTTAAAAACGATTTCATTAGCGTGCTCCGAAACGGATTTTCGCGGCTTCTTGAAGGTCAGCAATGATCCTAAAGGCATCTTTCAAGTGTTTACGCTCAAAGCTACCAAAGCTATCTGGGTTGATGTTGTTGTCAGGCACATCCCCGTTCTTCAGCGCTTCAAGTTGATGACCAAATCGGAAAGAGAGAATGAACTGGTAAGAGCCCAGAATGTTCTTGAATGCGTCGTCGCTCAGCATGCCTTTTTCATTGGCAGCTGCGAAACGTTCATCGGTTGCTGACAAATCACATTCCACCGCTAATCCGTAAATACGCGCAAGATCAATAATCAAGTTAATGGCGTACTTCTTCACATTGAGTGTTTTCTTGTTCTCACCCGATTTCTCTAGAACCAAACTATTGAAAATACCCAATGGCGGGTTGGTGTTTACCGCATCTTTCACTAGTGTGCTTAAAAACTCACGGTTACTGCGAATGTTAGAATGCAACTCATCACGAAGAATGCCTTCGAACTCACTGTTGCCATAGATGGTTCGAATTTCTAGGAACACACTGATGTTGAGTAAGCGTTCGTACTCAGGGTTAGCCACCCACTTCTTGTAGTAGTGCTTCCAAACGCTGAGTGGCTTACACCATTTTGGTGTCGCAGCCATGAATTTACCCGGACACAATGGATAATCACAACTCGCTAATCCGTTAGTCACCATCATCGCTAAATGTTTGAAGTAAATACGGTCACTGTCTGTCGCATCGTCAGAGAGTACAATCGCACTATCTTGATCCGACAGCATATGAACTTCATTACGAGCGTGCGAGCCCGCAACAATCCAAGAAAAATCACAAGGTGGTGGGCCTAACTTATCAATCGCGATCTGAATCAATCGGCGGGTGTAGGCATCCATGATCATGGTCATTACCTTACCGACGGTTTCCGGTGCAACCTTGCCTTCCACCAGCGCTTCAAAAATAGCTTGTCGCTCTGGGGTAAACGAAGACATGGTTTTCACACTGCCCGCGTATTTGATTTTCTCGATTAAGAAGATCGCTTGGACACGGTGGTTTTGAACTAAGTGAGACGTGGTGAGGAGACCAACGACCTTATTCTCTTTCACAACGGGCAAGTTACGGATATTGAATTGCATCATGATAGACGCCGCATGCAGCACTAAATCATCCGGTTTAACCGTCAGTGGAGAATGCGTCATCACCTCAGAGATCAGGTTATCAGTACTTACACCATGAGCGATGACTCGCTTAGTCATGTCACGGTCGGTAATCAAACCAACAATGGTTTCACCCTCATAGATCACGGCACATGGCGAGCGTTGATGAAGCATTTCAACCGCGACCGACTGAATAGTTTGTTCAGACTTAACGATAGCCACCTGCCCGCTTGCCACTTCTTCAACCTTACGAATGAACAAGCCTTTTTCTTTATTTGACCACACAACATCAAGTGCCGACTTCAACCGAACCTGCGCCTGTGATGCAAAGTGTTCTGCGCAGCTTGGGAATGCCTTGAACAACGCTTGAAGCGCCGAATGTGGAATCACATAAAGTAAGCTATTTTCGATTGCGATCGCTCTGTAGCCTTTCTCGTCATTAACTTCAGAATCTAAGAACGTAAAGCCGAACAAGTCTTCACTGCCTAAACGAGCACGAAGTACACCGTCTGACTTTCTTTGTTCCATAGAGCCGGTTCGGATGATGTAGAGCGACTTTTCTTTACCCGACTCACACAGATCAACCACATCCCCTTTGCCGAGATAAGTGATCTGAACATTAGAGGCAAGTTCGCGAAGTGCTTGTTTAGGGATCTTATCGAATGGGTCGATTTGACCTATGAATTGAAGAATATTTGGCAGTAGAGACTGGGGCATAACCATACTCGCATTTGTTTGATTAGTATTATTATATAATTAATATATCGAGTTGCGAGTTGATTTTTAGGTTGAATAGCAGAATTGATCAAGTTTTAGAGATTAGAATAAGAAGTGCAATGTCAGAAACATAAAAATACAGATACAAAAAAGCACGCTAAATGCGTGCTTTAAAATTTGTAAGGGCACATCAAGTGCTTTCAGTTAGCTTGTTACAGGCAATCGGTGGTTTGATTCTTGCAAATGACTTGCCGAAACTTGGCGTGCTTTATCACTATTGCCTGCCATAATGGCTTCGTATATTGCGCGATGTTCGTTAATGCATGTGCTGCCTTCTTCTGAAGAGTGCACAATAAAGTTAACAAACATCGTCGTCAATATGTTGCCAAACGGTAAGTAGAAATCATTACCCGTTGCATTGAAGATAAGGCTATGAAACTTCATATCAATATCTAACCAGCGAGCTTGATCAAGCGTTTCTTCGCTAGAAATTTCTACCATTTTTTGGAAAATTTCTGATAATTCAATACGTTGCTCTGCAGTTGCAAACTTAGCTGCCAATGCACACGCTTCAGGTTCAATCGCACGACGTAAACCTAAAAACTGATGACAAAACTGATCGGTATCAGCTAGTCCATCCATCCATTCGATAAGCTGAGGATCTAAAAAGTTCCAGTATGCACGATCAACAACGCGAGTGCCGATTTTAGGGCGTGACTCTAAAAGGCCTTTTGAAGTTAGAAGTTTCACCGCCTCTCGCAACGCCGTGCGGCTAATACCAAACTGCTCACACAGAGCCATCTCACCAGGGATAATCGAACCCTGAGGTAAATTACCCGACAAAATACCACGAGCGATTTCACGTGCCACCTGCACATGAAGGCTTCGCTTAGAGCCTGAAATAGATTTGAAAGTTTCTGCCATGAGTCTACTTACTTATTAGATATGTATTATTTAACTCGTACTATAGCACTGAAAGTATAATGCACCAAATGAGGGGGATAATAACGTGAGCTCCCTTATACTCTATGGTTCTATCAAAATCCCACAAACTTTTCGAAGCTTATCACTACCAGTCGTACCTTCTTATTTATACATACAAATAGTTCCTATTTACGCAATTTTGGCATGCGTAACATCACAAAAATCACCTTAACTTGTGAGTTCCCCTTCACTGCGACGCATTTCTATCGTTGTACACTTGATTGAACTAGGTGTTATTGTATGATTTATTAAAAATAGTAGGTGACTGTAGATGTTTGACTCGATAGCCGCTACAAGCATTATCCCTCAAGCTTAAAGTCGCGCTAACTTAAATCTATCCGCTGTTTTTATACTTAATACGTCAGCCTGAGGTGGTTTATATGGCTATATTTTCATTGGTGGCAGATTCAAGCCGCCGAATTCATGTTCAAGTGGCTCGACAGATTGCGCGTAAAATTCTGTCGGGAGAGCTCAAAGAAAAAGAGAAATTACCCAGTGAAATGGAGTTGTGTGAAGTCTTTGGCGTCAGTCGAACTGCACTTCGCGAATCGACAAAGCTACTTTCAGCCAAAGGGCTTATCGAATCAAAACCTAAAGTGGGGACTCATATCAGGCCACGTACTCAATGGCACTTTTTAGACCCTCAACTCCTAGATTGGATTCAAGATCTGGAAGACACCAAACCCTTCTTATCTCAATTTTTAGGCTTAAGAAAAGCGATTGACCCAGAAGCGTGTGCGCTTGCGGCATCCAACGCTACGGTAGAGCAACGTAAAGAGCTTTCGATTCTTTTCCAAAAGATGACCATCGCAGCAAATGGCTTTGATTATGAAGAGTGGACAACCAACGATCATCTGTTTCACCAAACGATTTTCTTGTCGACGGGTAACCAGTTTTACATTCCGTTCGCGAACATTCTGTCGACGATTTTCAAACAGTTTATCGACCACTCTGCCGAAGGCGGTCGCTTCTGTTTAGAAGAGCATAAAGCGATATATGATGCGATTATGTCAGGCAATGCGAATCAGGCTCGAATAGCCTCTCAAGCTTTACTTGATGATGAAAATCAAAAGCTGTCTAGGGTTGAATTAGCCATCGCATAACCAAGATTGACCAGACTGACTCGTGTATCCCAATATACGAGTCAGTCAGTTTTAGCGCCCATTTTTAACCATCCATTACCGTAGTGTTTCATCTTTAAATGTTGAACTCGGGTCCTCTCAGAGAAAACTTACGGTTACACACATAAGGTATTGTTTGTGTCTACACAATCGTATGTAAGGAAAAATTTCTCTCTCGCCTGGCCCCTAGCCCTAAACGGTATATTGATGCAGTCGATGTTGATGATCGATACGCTGCTGGTCTCTCCTCTTGGTGAAATACCTTTGGCTGCCATGGGAATTGCGACGACTATGGTTGCCTTTGTACTCGGTATTCAAATGGCGCTGGCAAACGGCACTCAACTAGTATTAAGCCGCGCCGTAGGTTCTGGCATCACCGCTTCATTATCCAAAGCGTTTTGGGCAGGTCTGTTCATTAACTTAGGTATCGCGACAATATTTTGGTTTCTACTTACCTTTTTGGAACAGCCTTTAATTCAAGCCTTAACCGACGATAAAGCCCTTTACTTAGAAATCAGCCACTACCTTGATATCTCAAAGTATCTCGTCATTTTCACAGCATTAACGCAAGTAATTATCGCCCTATTTAATGCATTAGGAAGAACCAAGATACCGTTTAAAGGGTATTTGATTGAATTGCCGGTCAACGCTGTACTTTCTTATGGGCTCATTCACGGCTTTTCAAATTTCGAAGGTATTGGTGTTCAAGGCGCCGCGCTAGGCAGTGTTATTGCTATCACTCTTCGCCTTGTGTATCTGGTTCTTTGCGTGTATTTGAGCTCAGCAATTTCACTCAAATTAGACGCCCAACAATCAGAGTTCATGACAAACGTCCGCCGTCACTTTATCGAGATATTCCCTGTCGCAGCAAATGTAACCATGCTATTGATTGGCGCAACGATTTATCAATTACTGTATTCGCAACTTAACATCAACGCTTACGTAGCGATTACTTTGGTGATGCCTTGGATCAGGGCAGTCTCTCAATTTATTACCGCTTGGGCTCACTCTTCCGCAATTACTATCAGCCAAGCGATTGGCTCTAAAAAGATGGATGACCTAGTCAAAAACGTCGATACCAGCATTGATATTGCGGTAGTCATTTCTTTTGTGTGTGCAATCTTGTTCGCAGGCTTAAGTATGGTGATTGGTGACATTTACCCGAACTTGGACGAGTCTACATATCAAGCGTTGGCCGTTATCGCCCCACTCTACATCTTTTTACCGATTGTTCGTGGCTACAACACAGTCCATGGAAATGTATTGAGAGCACTAGGAAAAACAACCGCAGTCTTCAAAATCAACTTTACTGGTCAATGGGTAATTTCAATTCCATTGTGTGCATTGATCATCTTTGGATTAGACGGCTCTATCTTTTGGGCATTTGCCATTCAGCCCTTTGAAGAGTTAGTAAAAGCGCTGCCCTTCAGACATCTTGCTCGCAAGTCATTGATAGAGTTCGACTCAAACAAAGCCAACGAATTGATGTATGACTGATCGCCACCAAAAAGTAACAAAGTTACTGTCCCGAGAAAATGTCTGAACTGCTTGTGTAGTCTCAGGCTTATCTCATTTAGATCGATATAGCTCAAACGAAGAGCCTAGACATTTCGCTACGCCATAAAGAATAAGGCTGCATTAAGTCCTAGTAAACAATAATGGTAACCTTGCTAGTCACCGTATATTCCTCATTATCAAATGGCGTTGAGTGGGTTATCGTTCGGGTTATTGCCCTCTTTGAGCAATACCTGACAATACGTGTGTCTATATACTAGTTATTGGGCAAAAATCGCCTTGTAATTTCATAATCTCATATCACCAGTTGATCCTTATGTTCATGTTCAACACATTAGCGAATCAGATACCCAACTCTACAAACCCGTTTTCATTCTTCCCACTCTTCATTAAGTACACTTCCTTAAAAGATATCGTTCCAAGAATGTCTAAAAACAAGCATAAAAAAACCCACTCAAATGAGCAGGTTCTTTATCCAACCGTGTCTAAACGACGTGATTACTTCTCTAGTTTAGCGAAGTAGTCGAAGATTACTGGTACGTCGTTTTGACCAAGGCCAGCATCTACAGCAGCTTGTAGGCTTGTTGCGGTACCTTGAGCGATTAGAGACTCAGTACCTAGCTCTTCGCAAAGAGCAAGGAAGTAACCAAGATCTTTGTTTGCGTTAGCAACAGAGAAACCTAGCTTCTCTTCGCCGTCTACCGCGTAGAATTTACAGAATTGCATGAACGGAGAGTTAGATGGACCTGCAGACATAATGTCAAACAATTGCTGACCATCAACACCAGCGCGTTGAGCGACAGCGAAAGCTTGAGACATAGTCGCAACCGTTGTCATACCCATGAAGTTGTTTACAAGCTTAGTCACGTGACCAGCACCTAGAGCGCCAAGGTGGAATACGTTTTCGCCTTGCTCTTCAAGAACAGGTTTAACTTTGTTGAAAGTTTCCATGTCGCCAGCAGCCATGATGTTCAGAAGACCATCTTTAGCATGGGCTGGAGTACGACCTAGAGGTGCGTCGATCATACCCGCGCCTTTTTCAGCAAGAGCTGCGCCGATTTGCTTAGTAGAAGCAGGGATAGACGTGCCGAAGTCTACGAGTACTGCACCTTCTTTGATGCCCGCTAGAACACCGTCTTCGCCGTAAACGATTTTTTCAACAACAGCAGAGGTGGTAAGGCAAAACTGAACAATATCACTTGCAGCTGCAAGCTCTTTAGCGGAAGTGAAAGCTGTAGCATTGCCACGAGCAGTAACACGAGCCATCGCTTCTTCGCTTAGATCCATTACGTTTACGTGGTAACCGCGTGTTTGCAGGTTTTCAACCATGTTGCCGCCCATAAGACCTAGGCCAATGAAACCGATTACAGGTTTAGTCATGTTCAACTCCAAATATGTTATTGTATGATTATATGCTCATTATAATAACTAGCCGAATCCGCTAAGGCAACCGTTTTAGGACTTTCGTGCGTGATCCAGCGCATGAATTTCGAATGCGGATACTGACATCACTTATCGAATTGGCCTCATATAAACCCAAAGAATAGGTCTTGTGATTAATAAGTGACAAATCAGATAGCAACTCAGTCTTTCGTCCTTCATATCCGACAATATCTAACCGGATACGAATCAGTAAATCACTTACAGATAAAGCTTGATAGGTTTAATTAGTGTACATTCCTATCGTTCTGACCAAAGAAAAATGAGTCAGGCACACTCTTAAAGTTCCCCCCAATAAATCAAAGCGTCTGACACCTTTCCCTGCCCCCTAAAGGTACTAGAGTAGCTCACAACAAGAACTTGCCGAGTCAAGAATAATGCGGAAAAAACACTGTCATTTTTCAACAACCTTATCCAGTAAGTAATAAATTTCGAACAATATAACACCACCAATTGTATTACTTATAAGCACTAAAAGTTATTGGAAGTTATCGTAACAATACTCGCAGAACCAGATAACAACGTTCATTTTGTTAAATCGTTTCGTTGTCAATGCGCCGCTGCAGCATTAAACGTTTCTCTAAATTTAGGGGCTGTTGATCTTTCGAGCTGGGTTTTGCAGCATCTTGTGGAAAATTTATACAAGGAAGAGGCTTTGACGTGTAGCTGGCCTACATGAAAAGCCGATAACGCTGTAGAAATGAACCACAAGAGCTGCCCGAAGGGTTCGGCTAAAATCGTTTTATGCTTTGTTGAAGAATATTTGCTTAGAATGACTAGGCTACATACTCTTCGCCGCGCCTAAAACGATTTTATCTCGAACAAAACTTAACCACGAACGGTCAACAGCCCCTAGTCATCAACCCTAAACATCAGATGTAAATTGAATCCAATTAATTCAAACGATCTCACCCTCAAACCACACGAATAAAAAAACCGAGCAACTCGTGTGAGTTACTCGGTTTGACTTATTCCCGATGTATTCAGTCGTTGTTGGTATCAACGAACGATTTTGCAATCACGACTGAATTCAATGTGATGCTTCGTTCCCGCAAAGCACCACATCAACACAAGCCATCGTTAAATAACTTGCGTGTCAATCATTTACAGTTGAGCAAATGATCCTTCCCACGAGTATGTCTCACCCGCGAACTCAACAGTGTGAGTTGCTTGCTGCGTGTCTTCAGCTTGGTTTGAGATACCGTAGTGGTAAGTGTTACCAGAAGTAGTCTGAATGCGAACAACAGTCCCGACACTGTTATGGCCCACAACAGATACTGATTTAACTAGACCACGAGCGCCTACAGAGGCTTCGATAGACTCGTTAAAGTAACCATGCGTTTCTAGTACAGAAGCAAACACGTGGTTTTGACCAGACTGACGTAAGATAAGCGCAGGCTCACTCTTAAGGTTAAAGTCTGGATCGTTAGCACCAGTGCGAGCAAAGATTACTTCACTGCCCGCATTCGCGCTGGTTACTAGGCTGTAGTAGCTGCTGTCATGTAGCCAGCTCACCAGAGAGCCCTCTTGGTTCACTTTGCCTGAAGCAACGTTCCATAAGTGCTGGTAACCGTTGTCTTCACCTAGCGGCTTCAGCGTGCTTTCGATGTTGTAGTCGAAGTCAGTACGGATGATTTGACCCGAGTGGTGAACGGGTAGGTCGTACTGGTGTTCAGCGTCAGCTTCGATGCGGTATACATCAATCACTAGCGGTTTTTCGAACTCAGGAAGTTCAGCAAGAATCACGCTGCGTTGCATGTCTACGCCAGTGTAGTACTCAGAAATAGTGCCGCTCATGCCTTGTAGAGACTGGTCGTCTGCTACGAAGAAATGCTTCTGACCAAACTTAGACTCAGCCAGTGCTGTGTTGAAATTGTTCTGCGTTTTCTGATCAACCGTTACTGTGTTGTGAGCAACCGTCTGCTTACAGTAAGACTTGTTCTCTGGGATGTAACGACCACCAAACTTAGGCTCAACGTTTACCCAACGACCGAAGCCGTAATCGTGCAGCACTTCGTGGCCACGGTTGAATACGCTTAGGTGCAAGCCATCGTAGTGACCGTGGTCTAGCGCAGAGTGGTACTGGTGGTCGCTGCCGTGCTGACCAAACCAGATCAACGCCATTGTGTCGTCGTCTTGTTCGTCACGGTGACGAAGAATGCTTACGCCGCCTTTTTCGCCTTCAGGGCCGTCCGTTACAAACAGGCTACCCCAGTTGAATGCTTTGATGTCGTCTGCTGCATTGACAGCGTCAGATAGCGTTTTACCTGAAGCATGGACCCAAACATCTTGTTGGTGATTAGCCATACCAAGTAAAGTTTCAGTCTGCTCATAGCGGTGGTAACACACAGACGTTGCCATAATAACGCCTTCATCGTTAATAGAAATCGTCTTCGATGAATCGTTCAGAGCTGGCAATGTACCGTCTGGGAATGCCGTTTTGAATACCGCGTAAGACGTTGTCTTGATCACTGAGTCGTTGAATTCGTAAATACCAAGATCTGGCTGACGACGTTCAATCGCTTCTGCGAACAAGTAGATTGGACGTAGTGAGAAACGGTGGTAGTAAGGACCTTCCATGTAGTAGCCGTCTGGCGAAAACAGTTGGTCAAGTTGCGCTAAGAAACCGCCGCTTACTTTGTCGAGTTTCAGGCCGTAAAGCGCTTTGTCTACTGACTCTTGATCGTTGATTGCGTAACCACAGATACCGACTGCAGCCACTGCCCATAAACCGTGGTTGTGTACGATATCGAAGTCGTGTGCGTAAGTAACAACAAACATTTCGATCATTTGCTTAAGAAGATCGTCTTCAATCAGACGCTTTTGTTCTTCAGAAATGGTGTGGTAGATGCAGCTGTACGCACAAGAAGCGTAAAGCATCCACATGTTTTCGTTCAACGTTTGGTGGAACAGCTTACCCGGAGGGTTAGAGTCACGGCTTACGTTACTTTCAAGTGTTGGGTACACCGTCGCGTACGCAGTTAACATATCAACGATGTAATCACGGTACTTTGTTTCCTCAGTGATAAGGAACAAACGACCCGCTAGATCCATGTGGATGTAGTTTTGTTTATGACGGTTATGTTCGTAGCCGCCGCCTTCACCGTGACCTGGAACTTCAATGCCAACTTCCGCCATGTAAGCGTCAGTTTGTTTAATATCGCGAGTCAGTGCGTTACCTAAAAGGCTATCCTTGCCAAGTTCTTTACGAAGCTCTGCTGCTTCCTCAAAGTTAAGTAAAAGTGGTTGATAGCTCATTATTATTTCCCCTGCTCTGCTGTGCTTGCTAATTCTGGGTTTAAAATTGTTTCTACTGAGTAGAAGCCTGTCCAGCTGTATACTTTACCGTTCAGTTCTACTTTGTGTTCAGTGCTCTCAGTCGCACCAAGTTGGTTGCTGATCATCACTGTCACATTTGACTTCTCTGTGGTGATTTCGACGACTGAACCGACGTTTGTATGCGCTACAACCTTGATGTCTTTCACAACGCCGCGAGCATTTACTGATTGTTCGAACTCTTCGTTAAAGTAACCGTGCGTTTCTAGAACAGAAGCGAACAGTGTTGTTTCGCCTTTGCTACGTAAAATGAATGCAGGCTCTGAACGTAGGTTGAAGCTTGGATCGTTAGCACCAGTGCGAGTAAAGACAACTTCAGCATTGTCGTTAGACGTTGCGCCTAGCCAAGTGTAGTACGTGTTGTTTTGTAGCCAGCTCACAAGTGCTGTGCCCTTGACTTCACCACTTGCGACGTTCCATAAGTGTTGATAACCGAAATCGCTGCCTAGCGTGTTTAACTCTTTGTTTGCTTGGTATTCAAAGTTAGTGCGAACAATCTGACCTGCATATTGGTGTGAGTAGTCGTATTGGTGCTCGCCTTCGCCGCCTTTTGTAGAGTCTAAGCGGTAAAGGTCTAACAATAGCGGAGATTCAAGCTCTTCAAGGTTTAACATGAACACGCTGCGTTGCATGTCAAAACCTTGGTAGTGATCGTTAGCAAATGCACTCATGCCGTTGATTTTCTCGTCTTCTACTTTAAAGAAGTGAGGCAAGCCGTGTACTGAGTCTGCACGCTCAACGTCAAAGTTATTCTGACATTTTTCATCAATGGTTACTGCATTATGAGCAATCGTTTGACGTGCGTAAGATTTGTTTTCATCTAGGTAACGACCGCCGAATTTTGGCTCAACGTTCACCCAACGGCAGAAGCCGTATTCACGTAGCACTTCTTGACCTCGGTTGAAGAAAGAAATACCCAGCGTATCGAAGTTGCCGTGACCCATGCCGTGTTGGCCGTAGTTCATCACTAACTGAGAAACGTCGCCTTTCTTATCCTGCATGCGGATAAAACCTTGCGCGCCGTTGTGACCTTCAGGGCCTTCGTTCAATTCAACACTTGGCCAGAAAGGCATGCCGATTTCTTTTTCAACAGAAGCCGCTTCGTATGCTTTAGATAACTCAAGACCACATGGGTGCATCCATACTGCGTCTTGAATCTTCGCCATACCAAGAATGTTTTGATCTACGCCGTTTTCTGAAGAGTAATGTTTGCTGTAAACACTGACGGCAACTTGAACACCCATGTCTGTGATGCCCATTGTGCGAGATGCATCGTTCAGAGCCGGGAATTCACCGTTCGGGTACGCTGTCGCCAGCATTGCTTGTACTGTGTTACCAATCACGCCGCCTTTGTAGTTGTAGATATCAACTTCAGGCATATGACGGTGAATCACTTCAGCGAACACACACGTTGGGCGAATCGCGTAACGGTGGTAGTAAGGACCTTCCATGTAATAACCAGAAGGTGCAAACAGTTGAGAGATTTGAGCTAGAAAGCCGCCAGTATCGTTACGGTCGATGCCGTACACTGACATTTCAAGGTACTCGCGCTTGCCTAGAGCAAGACCACAGATACCCACAGCGGCTACTGCCCAAATACCGTGGTTGTGAATGCGGTCGAAGTCGTGTGCGTATTTAACCGTAAACATTTCTAGCATTGGTTCGAAAATGCGCGATTCAATGTTGTCACGCTGCTCTTGTGTCAGTGTTGAAGCAACACAAGAGTAAGCCAAGCTTGAGAACATTAACCAGCAGTGTTCGTTCAAGATTTGGTGGAACAAACGACCTGTAGGGTTAGTGTTTTTCTGTACGTGGTAATCAAACGTTAGATATTTGTCCGCGTACTCTTCTAGTAGTTCTGTAACAAAGTCAGCGTACTTTTGCTCTTTAGTGATCAAGAACATGCGACCAGCTAAGTTCATGTACGTGTAGTTTTGCTTATGGCGGTTATGCTCGTAACCACCCGCTTCTCCGTGACCAGGAACATCAATAGGTAAGCACATGAACGCTTCTAGGTCTTTCGCGTTCGCTGCAATGGTTTTGCCCATTAAGCTAGAACGGCCCACTTCAAGGTGAAGTTGCTCTATTTCTGCTTCAGTCAACAATACTGGTTTAGTCGTCATATTCTTTGTCACCCTCAATAAAGAGTTTATCGGTTTAAACTTTGATTAAATTTTCAAACTCCATATAAAGTAATACAATATTAGCTTTAATTGTACCTATTCGTCGCAAAATGATGAGCAGAATCACATAAACCCGCATAAGCTATTGATATGAATAGATAACACTAAACATCAGGCATTTGTTAAGTTGTTGATTTATTTGCGCTATATAAAGTATCGCTTGATCAATATCACACAACGCTAGATATATTGTATTACAATTAACCTCATTCCCTTATGATGAACACAGTTAAGTAACACTTAAAAGATTTAAACAGATTAGGAGATACACAATGAACTCTTTCTTTATTCTAGATGAAAACCCATGGGAAGAATTGGGCGGTGGTATCAAGCGTAAAATCGTCGCGTACACTGACGATCTTATGGCTGTACACCTATGTTTTGATAAGGGCGCAATTGGCCATCCTCATACTCACGAAATTCACGACCAAATCGGTTATGTTGTTCGTGGTAGCTTCGAAGCTGAAATCGAAGGTGAAAAGAAAGTGCTTAAAGAAGGCGATGCTTACTTCGCGCGTAAACACATGATGCACGGCGCCGTTGCTCTAGAGCAAGACAGCATCCTTCTTGATATCTTCAATCCTGCGCGTGAAGATTTCCTAAAATAATAACTAGCGCAACCTCAGTTGCTAAGGTAAGCATATGAAATCATTAAACATCGCGGTCATTGGCGAGTGCATGGTTGAGCTACAACAGAAACAAGACGGGCTTCAGCAGAGTTTTGGTGGCGATACACTGAATACAGCACTTTACTTGTCTCGCTTAACAAAAGAGCAAGATATCAACACGAGCTACGTAACAGCACTAGGCACTGACCCATTCAGTACCGACATGTTAGAAAAGTGGCAAGCGGAAGGTATCGACACTAGCTTAATTGCTCAGCTTGATCACAAACAACCAGGGCTTTACTACATCGAGACCGATGAAACTGGTGAACGCAGTTTCCACTACTGGCGTAATGATGCTGCAGCAAAATTCATGTTTGACCAGCAAGACACGCCTGCTCTACTTGATAAGCTATTTTCTTTTGACGCGGTTTACCTAAGTGGTATTACGCTTGCTATCTTGACAGAGAACGGACGCGCACAGCTATTCAGCTTCTTAGACAAATTCAAAGCTCAAGGCGGCCAAGTATTCTTCGACAATAACTTTCGTCCAAAACTTTGGGAAAGCCAACAAGAAGCGATTTCTTGGTACTTGAAGATGCTTAAGTACACCGACACAGCGCTACTGACGTTCGATGACGAGCAAGAGCTGTACGGTGACGAAAGCATTGAACAGTGTATTGCACGTACGTCTGAGTCTGGTGTGAAAGAGATCATCATTAAGCGTGGCGCGAAAGACTGCCTAGTGGTTGAAAGCCAAAGTGCTCAGTACGTTGCACCAAACCCAGTAGACAGCATCGTTGATACAACAGCGGCTGGCGATTCGTTCAGTGCAGGCTTCTTGGCTAAACGCTTGAGCGGTGGCAATGCGCGTGATGCAGCATTAGCAGGTCACATTGTGGCAGGGACTGTGATTCAGCATCCAGGTGCTATCATTCCTCTAGAAGCGACCCCTGATTTGTCTCTATAATTGCGCACTTTAACTATTAATCAAGGGTTTGCTTAGTTGAAAGCAGACCCATTATTAACGTGAGAAAGAATTCATGACTACATTAAATGAACAACTAGCAAACCTAAAAGTAATCCCTGTAATCGCTATCAACCGTGCTGAAGATGCCATCCCCCTAGGCAAGGCACTGGTTGAAAACGGCATGCCATGTGCAGAAATCACACTGCGTACAGAATGTGCAATCGAAGCGATTCGCATCATGCGTAAAGAATTCCCAGACATGCTAATCGGTTCAGGTACTGTACTGACTAACGAGCAAGTTGACGCATCTATCGAAGCTGGCGTTGATTTCATCGTAAGCCCAGGTTTTAACCCTCGTACAGTTCAATACTGTATCGATAAAGGTGTCGCAATTGTACCGGGTGTTAACAACCCAAGCCTAGTTGAACAAGCAATGGAAATGGGCCTTCGCACGTTGAAGTTCTTTCCTGCTGAGCCTTCTGGCGGTACAGGTATGCTTAAAGCACTAACAGCAGTTTACCCTGTTAAATTTATGCCTACTGGTGGCGTAAGCTTGAAGAATGTAGATGAATACCTATCGATCCCTTCTGTTCTTGCGTGTGGCGGTACTTGGATGGTTCCAACTAACCTTATCGACGAAGGTAAGTGGGACGAACTAGGCAAGCTTGTTCGTGACGCTGTCGAGCTAGTCAATAGATAGGTTCGCGTTAACCGGCTGACACTTGTTCAACGACGAAAGCGAGCTCTGTGCTCGCTTTTTTATTACGTGATATAAAGTGGACACACCTATTTTATTTTTAACCATACTTATTAGAGTTTTGTCACTTCTAAATCAACACGCTCGCTCAACTAACCCCTATAACCACATGGACATTTGTATTATTATTTTAAATGCTTACTTTCAAGCATTTATCCGACGACAACGATGAAGTTTGAAATAATTGCAAAAAATTAAGCTCTTAAACGGCTTTAAGTGCCATCTATGATGAAATAAACATGCGCCCCAGATCACGCTAAAGACATATTGTAGTACAAATAAACATACGAAAGGAGTAATCTAGGTGTCAGTTAATTATGAAACTTAAAAGGCTGAAAAGATGACTATTGATACTTTTGTTGTTCTCGCCTACTTCTTCTTTTTAATCGCGATTGGTTGGATGTTCCGTAAGTTCACCACCTCTACAAGTGATTACTTCAGAGGGGGCGGCAAAATGTTGTGGTGGATGGTTGGTGCAACCGCCTTCATGACACAGTTTTCAGCATGGACGTTTACAGGTGCCGCAGGACGCGCGTTCAATGACGGTTTCGTTATTGTAATCCTATTCTTAGCCAATGCTTTTGGCTACTTCATGAACTATATGTACTTCGCTCCAAAGTTCCGCCAACTTCGTGTGGTAACGGCGATCGAAGCCATTCGTCAACGCTTTGGTAAAACGTCTGAACAGTTCTTCACATGGGCAGGTATGCCTGACAGTCTTATCTCTGCAGGTATCTGGCTAAACGGTCTCGCTATCTTCGTAGCTGCTGTATTCAACATCCCAATGGAAGCAACCATTGTGGTAACGGGTATGGTTCTAGTATTGATGGCAGTAACAGGCGGCTCTTGGGCGGTTGTTGCTTCTGACTTCATGCAAATGCTTGTAATCATGGCCGTGACAATCACTTGTGCGGTTGCGGCTTACTTCCACGGTGGTGGCTTAACTAACATCGTTGCTAACTTCGACGGCGACTTCATGTTAGGTAACAACCTAAACTACATGAGCATCTTCATCCTTTGGGTTGTGTTCATCTTCGTGAAGCAATTCGGTGTAATGAACAACAGCATCAACGCTTACCGTTACCTATGTGCAAAAGACAGTGAAAACGCACGTAAAGCGGCAGGCCTAGCATGTATCCTTATGGTTGTTGGTCCACTAATTTGGTTCCTACCACCATGGTACGTAAGTGCATTCATGCCTGAGTTCGCATTAGAGTACGCTTCAATGGGTGATAAAGCGGGTGATGCTGCTTACCTAGCATTCGTACAGAACGTAATGCCAGCAGGTATGGTTGGTCTTCTTATGTCAGCAATGTTCGCTGCAACGATGTCTTCTATGGATTCAGGTTTGAACCGTAACGCTGGTATCTTTGTAATGAACTTCTACAGCCCGATTCTTCGTCAAAATGCGACTCAGAAAGAGCTGGTTATTGTAAGTAAGCTAACGACTATTATGATGGGTGTTATCATCATCGCGATTGGCTTGTTCATTAACTCTCTACGTCACTTGAGCTTGTTCGATATCGTAATGAACGTAGGTGCGTTAATTGGCTTCCCAATGCTTATCCCTGTACTACTTGGTATGTGGATTCGTAAGACGCCTGACTGGGCTGGTTGGTCTACTCTCGTGGTTGGTGGTTTCGTTTCTTACATCTTCGGTATCTCGCTTCAAGCAGAAGACATCGAGCACCTATTCGGTATGGAAACAGCGCTTACTGGCCGTGAATGGAGCGACTTGAAAGTAGGTCTTAGCTTAGCTGCTCACGTAGTGTTTACTGGTGGTTACTTCATGCTAACTTCTCGCTTCTACAAAGGCCTATCGCCTGAACGTGAGAAAGAAGTTGACCAACTATTCACTAACTGGAACACACCATTAGTAGCGGAAGGTGAAGAGCAACAAAACCTAGATACTAAACAGCGTTCAATGCTTGGTAAGCTTATCAGCACAGCAGGTTTCGGTATCCTAGCAATGGCTCTGATTCCAAACGAACCAACAGGACGCTTGTTGTTCCTACTATGTGGTTCGATGGTACTAACCGTTGGTATCCTACTGGTTAATGCGGCCAAAAACCCTGCAAAAAAGCTAAATGATGGAGCGATTCTCAAATAGTATAGAGAAAGAACACTATTCGCTTAGCTGATATAACACATAAAATAATGCCCATGCTTTCCCCCGACAGCATGGGCTTTTTGTTGTTTTATCGAGGCTATTGGTTTATCGGGGCTCATTTAGCAAGATTTAATAACAAATAGGCCAGCATTGCTGGCCTATTTCGTTATGGTTTAGTTATTCACTTCTAATCACTAGCGCTTATCAATTGAGCGTTAACCGTGAGTCATAACATTCTGCTGTACTAGCGCATCCAGAATATCAGAAGGCATGGTGCCATTTAACGTCAGCTGAGGCGCAAGATCTTCAACCACAATCACTTGTTCTGTCGTGCCTAAGCCATCAGGGTTAATCGTAAGCTCAATATCATCCCCGTCGACCTTCGCATCAATGTGTTGCAGCAGTGTTGTTATATCTGGTGAGGCACTTTTCAGCTCAGGTAACACTTCTCTTAGATCGAGTTGGTCTCCTTCAGATAGGCTAAAGTCGGTAATCGTATCTTCGACACCATCTTCGATGTTGAACCATACAAACGAATCCATACCGTCGCCACCAGTCAGAATATCGGAACCGTCTCCACCGATGAGAGTGTCGTTACCATCACCGCCAACTAACGTATCGTCACCCGAACCTCCTTCCAGACGATCATTTCCAGAACCTGCTGTCAGGTCGATATTGCCAGCCCCTGCCAATAACTGAACATCGTCGGTTTCTGTCGCTAAATCGATATCAACACCGTTAGACACAATGTTCAAATTGAGGTCTATCGAAGCCGATGTTGCGGTATCGCTGTTATCTAGCTCTTCTGAAACCGCCTCCACTTTGAGTGTGTAGCTTCCCGGCGTATCAGAAAGCCCGACCACTTTCACAGTGTCAATCGCATCCGCCGTAGCAATCCAAATACCACCACCGACATCAGTCACTGAACCCACATCACTCGTAATTTGAGCACCAGCAGGCACATCACTGATACGTAGCGTTAGCTCTTCCGTAATATCGGTCAAGGCTGCAATAATACCAACCAAAGGAACGCCACTAGCGCTTACAGACTGGTTGGCGGTGATATTTCTGACGTAGTTAGACGCAGTATCAATCGACAAGGTCGGCGCATTCGCCACAGGAGTTACTGCGATATCATAGATAACAGGCGTGGTTTCAATGACGATACCAGAAGGGTTTCCGCTATCTTTCGCGATGACTTCCAAGCCAATGCTATTGGTTGGAGACAAGCTCGCATCCAGATAAACACCCGCAGGGCTAGTCGGTGTGTCAATCAATGCATTTAGGTCGCTCAAGGTACCTACTAAGATGACCGAACCTGTGTTGTTGCCATTCACCATCACAGTTGTCACGGCAGGCAGCGACACATTTAACGTTCCGTAATCCACCGTCAAAGTGACCGTCATCAAGTCATTAGAAAATGAATCAATATAATCAGGATCACTGACATTGATGCCACTCAGCAGCTGACCCGATTCTTCATCAACAAAATCAGTGACATTGTCACCATTAACAACAGGTGTATCGTTAACACCTTGTACCACAACGCTGATTTCCGCGGTATCCGTTAAGAAATCATTTGAGCCATTGGTTGTACCGTTATCTTCTACGGTATAGGTGAATGTAACATCGCCATTGTAATCATCAGCTGCCGTGAATACCCAGTATGGGCCATTAATCGAATTGTCATCCGCCCCACCAACGTTCTCAAACTTCTGAATTTGCCCCTGACCTTGATCGATTTCGACCTTAGTTACCGTAATGGCATGCCCCTCAGGGTCTGTCGTCGCTGTAACCAGGTCTTCAGCTTTGATGATTAGCTGACCTTCTTCAAGCATGGTGCCCAAATCAATATCGGTTGCCACTGGTTGGTCATTAACTTCTGTAACTACAAGGCTGATTTCCGCACTGCCCACTTTGAAGTCCGGCGAACCGTCGGTTGTACCATCATCGATAATGGAGTAATTGAATTTGACGTCTCCATTATAATCATCAGCTGCCGTGAACACCCAGTATGGACCATTAATCGAATTGTCATCCGCCCCAGCAATGTTCTCAAACCTCTGAAGCTGACCTTGACCTTGATTTTGAGTAAGGCTGATATCTGTTACGGTAAGGTTATGATTTTCGATATCAGAGCTTGCCGTAATCAAGTCACCCTCAACAATCACGATTTGGCCATCTTCCGGAATCGAGCCCAAATCAACATTGGCCGCTATCGGAGCATCATTATATTCCGTCACTTTAATAGTGAAGGTAGTTTGATTCGTTTGAGCGGTATTCGGATCACCCGCATCAATCAAACCGTTATTACCACCGTCATCGATCGTAGCATTAATGGTCACTAACCCACCCTGATTGAGATAGTTCTGATCCGGGTCCGGTTTGAACGTAACCTCGCCATTAGTTAGCGCTGCATTGATGTCAGCTTCTTTACCTGTCATGACAAGTGAGCCATCAGCCTGCAATACAAATGTCACACCATTGGATTGAGTGCTTGGGAGTACAAACTCGCCCTGTGCACCCGGCAGTGTTTGGTCAACTTTTAGCGTCAGTACATACGGTGCATCTGGATTATCAAAGTTTGCGTCGATATCGTAGATACTAAAGTTGTTGATTGCCACACCAGTAGAGTCTTCTGTCGTTTCAAGGTTAGTCACATTGACAAAGGTCGGTTGATTGTTGATAGGATCAATCACTAAATCAACATTGAAACTCGTTGGTGTGCCTAAATGCTCCGTGTTATCAGCATCTGTATCCACAGAACGAACGGTAATCTGCAGTGGACCATTAATACCCAAAGCATTACCTGTATCACTATTATGTTCGCCAGAGTTAAATACGATCTTATCTAACGACTGAGCTGGAACGTTTAGTGTCCAGAGTTGCGTCGCTGGATCATAGCTACCTATAGTGGTTCCGTCAGGGTAGTAGATAGAAGCATCTTGAGGAACACCTGCCACTTCGACTCGAAGGGTTTCGGGTGCATTTTCGGTATACGTTCCGCTTCCTGTGGCCGACAACTCTTTATCTAAAATAGTCGCATTGATTTCGATATCAATATTCTGCCCTTCGTTGCCTGTTACAGAGTCCGTAGGATTGGTATCAACATCGTCACCAACAGGCACCACATGCAGTTTGAAGCTTGGTAAGTTTGCAGCCGCAGTCGGTACGCCAAGTAGCGACTCTTGAGTGAACACTTCAACACCAAACTCAGCAGTACCACTGAAGTTTTTAGGCGGTAAAATCGAAATTTCACTTAAGTCGAATGAAAGTCCAGAAGCTTGAGGCAATTGAACACTCCACTCACCGCCACCGTTGTTTTTCACAGTGTAAGCAGAACCAGCATCTACACGCATCTGGAAGCCATCAGGGACATCGGTGAACTTAATCGATACAAACTGTTCTGATCCATCAAGGTCAGTCAGTGCAATCGATACAGGTCCTGTACCTGACAAGGAAATAAGCTGGTCTTCGTTGCCGGTAATCTCGATTACATCAGGATCACTACCCGGTCCAGAGACATGTACATCATCAACAACCGGAACAACATCAAAACGAACACTTGTATTGAAGGTATCGGAGTCGGTTGCAGTGCCTACCGGAAAAGCAGAATCATTGTAGGTTGCGGTATCTGTAACTGTACCACTTACATTAATCTGCACTTGGTTAATATCATTTCCAGTTGGGTAGTTTTCTATCGCCCTAAAGAGGACATTATCGAGCGCCCCCGCCGCGATTTCAGCTTGATTAAACGTGACTGAGGTACCAAGTGAGGTACCCGTATTGTCATAGAATGCCCCTATTGAAGGGTCATCCAACGTCAAAGTAATGGATGCAAACGCCTCTTGCCCCCCTTCGACGCCTGATACCTGATCCGAAATAGTCGAATTGAAGTCGAGTTGAATGTAGGTGTCTTCGTAACCCACCGGATCTTGTCCAGCCTGACCGTCGTTATCAACAGGATTAAAGGCATCATCAAGCGAACCGACGACATTCACCTCAATCGTAGGGTCCGTCTCTGCATCTGGCGCGACTTTGATGACGACGTCGGTAACTAACGTTTTCTCATCACCAGAGAGCGTATCTTTGGTCACTATGGTTAGTGGTAATCTAAAGTCACCAGAGTAGTCTGCCGGCAAGTTAAGTAACAGCCCTGAGAAATCAGTTGGAACGCCCTGTTCAACGGTTGTTTCGAATACATATTTTCCATTAACAAAATCGACTTCACTGCTTCCCGCTAAACTAATTGGGAAAGTGCCTCCTGGGTTAATGGTCACGGAGTCATCAATGATAATGGTCACTTGGTCTACCGAAGCATCTTCTCCAGAGAAAGTGATCACACCATTTAGTGCTGCACCTAAATCAAGTTGCGTGTCTTCGATAGCGTCGACAACACTATTAGCATCCATTGTAATGTTAGCTGCAACCTCGCCTCCCCCAACAAGTACTTCTGGAAATGATAATGTCACTTCGCCTTCCCGAATAACGGCAGGAGATGACTCAACCTCAACACCATCACCGCGATCAACCACCGTACTAAAGATAGTCATCTTGATGTCATTGAATACGTCTGGAAGATTAGAAATAGGAGGGAAACCAAGACCATTAGGAGCACTGATACTAAACAAGTCCTCATTCGTCACAACCCAACGACCATCGCCTTCATAAGCCGCGCCAATAACGAGTAATTGATTCAATACGTCATCTGATAATGGAGTCTTATTCGGGTCATTATTCGTTAATTGAATAACCAGTTGGTCGACTTCCTCAATAGCAGATGATGCATCGGTTTCTTGATATCGAATAACAAATTCATCCGTGGCGGACGGATTGTCGCTGTTGGTTGTAAACTTGAGTACACCAGTCAAAGGATCGGCGCTCACCGTACCCAAAGAACCAGTTCCAGCCACGTCGTCGACGATAAGCTGATTATCGATGCCATCATGAGTCTCAACAACGGGTCTTACGATAACATTGATCGTACCTTTAACCGTCGCAGTCGCAATACCCTCACCTGGGTTAGAAGAGTCCACATATTCGTGATCACGCTCCTCAACGTCTACCTCTGTCGTCAATGTGAAATCAACGCTAGAGTCCGTTGGCGGAGTCATTTGAATAAAGTTATTCGCTAGTGCAATTTGGGTAAATTGTTCCGGCGTCTGATTCGCGTCTTTAGGGGTAATCGTTAACGTACCCGCACCATCATTCACAACAGTCACATCACCATTTACGGTGGGTGTGACACCCGGTGGAATACCGAAAATCTTAATTGAAGTGAAATGCTCATCTGAGTCGATATAGTCAACGCCTTCAGGATGCCAATCGATGTTGATAGCCGTATCTTCGTTCCCGTTTGTGACGTTGTTGTAGGTTGTTGAGGTATCGATGATAGGCTCAACCAACACTCGAATTTCTTGATCAAAAGAAAGTGTGTGACCGTCGTTTTCCGTTACGATCACTTTGCCTTGAATGTGGATATTCTCGGTCGAAGAGTCGACAGGTCGAATACGAATACCTGACGTTGTACCCGCCTCCGTAATATTAGCTTCGTAGATAGGTTTTGATAAATCAGGGCTACCACCCGGTCCGGTTTCGTAACCCACAAAGTTAAGATCAATAACCGTACCGTCACCATCCTCAATTATAACGCCATCAGGAATACCCGATAAGATGACCGTTATTGATTCGGAACCATCATCCGGTAATGGTGTAGTGCCAGTGTCAGGCTTTCTCTCACCCGACAATACCGTGAAGTCAAGCAGAGCAAAGCTGTCGCCGTTTTGACTCTCTTGAATCGTCGTTTGAACACCGCTTGCACTACCATCTGTAATTGCGGTCCAATCGGTACCATTCGTCCCACCATAAGGTGTGTCAGCAACTCCTTTCACTTCAACGTTAACCGTTTTAGTACCGAGTATTTCTACATCGACTTGTTGTGGGTTGGTTGACAGGTTTGCAGTGTCCTTCACTACACCTGTAACATCAAAAGTGAAATCCACATTGCTGTGTTTAGTTGGAACCACCTCAACGTTAGCCAAATCGGAATACGCTATTTCGTGGTAATTGGTACCACTGACAATAGGAACTACCGTGGTTGTACCCACAAAGTAAAGCACTGCGCCTTCTGTAATATTGCTGATACGAACAAACAGTTCTTCAGAGCCATCCGTATCGACCGACCCTGTCATGGTGATGACTTCGTCTAGCGTGAATGCATCTTTGTTAGCTAGCGGACCTATGTAATCAGGATCATCTATATTGTCTTCGTTAATCTGAATACGATTAACACTGAACTTTCCAGCATCCGCGTCAGCGGTGACATCAATAATGATGTTTTGCTCTACAGAACGGGCCTCAGTTTTATCATTTGCTCCGCCGTTGGCAGTATCTTCATAAGGATTCAGTGTTTCTTCTGTAACCGCTGTTGCTTTGAATTTAATCTGACCCGAGAAATTATCAATAGGGTTAACCACGGTGGTGTTAATGTCTTCTGCTGCTATTTTATATACACCATCCGCCGTCAGAGTATGCACATTGCCGTCTTTATCAAGAAGCTCAAACTTCCCGTCGCCTTCGATAACTTCTAACTCATAGGTGATCGTTTCAGTTTGAGTGTTATCTTGTGATTCTGCATTCAGCTGTAGTGTGACATTGTCTTCATCTTCGTTGACTTGATACTGATAAGTGCTATTACCATCATCCCAAGTAGCAATATCCGCTACCGCTTCAATCTCGATTTTGAAGCTTGAGTTTACTTTGTGGTCAAGAGTGCCTCCATTATCGATCTCCAATTGATAGCGGATCTCAACACCATTACTATCTGAACCATAGTTTTGGTCAGGGACAAAGAACAGGTTATCGATAGTCGCAATAGTTTGTCTGACTTCACTCGGGTTTAATGCAAAGCTTTGTTGCATTTGAGGCGGTCCAAATAATATTTGACCGTTAGTTTCAGGCGTTAACTTGTGATACTCACCACCCTCAAAGTAATAGAACGTGCCTCTATGGTTACTGTTTTTTATAATCAGTTGACCGATAGACTCGCTGTTATCCCTGTCATTCAGGTTAACCTGAAGCGCAACTTGAGCTGGTGCATTAGGTAAACCGCTTTGGTTGTCTTGTATATTTTCAAGAATCGGAGCATTACCTGCAGCATATGGTATTGTTGAGTCTCTACCCGCATCCTCAAAGGTGGTCACTGTCAGCGCGATTTTCGACGAATTCCTATCCGTAATAGTGATGTCCAAGGGTGTCGATGACGTATCTGAATCGCCATCCTTCGCTGTTACATTAATAGAGAAATTAATTTCATCACCAACATGCTCTAAGTAATTATTGGCTCTAAACTCAATCTCACCATTTGAGTTTATTTTCAGTCGACCCAGCTCTCGAGGATCAACAGCGCCATTGATCTGCTCGTATACTCGTACCTCTTGAGTACCACTATTTAAATCGAAATCACTACTGTAAGGCCCATTGTTCCCTGAACGGAAAACAATTCCACTTCCGTCAAAGGCCTCAATTTTGCTCAGTTCAGCGCCATCAGCGCCTACATCAGTGGCATCAGCAAACATATCGACTATAGAACCGCGATAACCCTGACCTTCAACACGAGTAATCGATTGTGTTGTCACTAATGGAACATCATCCGTCACCGTGATCTTCAGATCGATCGCATTCGATTGGTCGTGATCAAAATCTTCAGCAACGATGGAGAAATCAAGATTTATCGTATTCTCGTTTTCAGCGTCAGGGTGCTTCAGTGGTTTAAATAATTCGAATTGATAGCTGTTATCAGAGGTATCGAAAACAATCTCAAACACCGCTTCATTGCTGGTCACAGTTTGAGCAACGTATGTGGATTTTGTGCCGCTTTGTGAAACAGCTAGCCACTCTAAGCTTTCTCCATCGGAGGTTAAACCGGTCAAGACTAAATCTTCATCAACCAGTTCATACTTCACAACGCCATCGGCACCTTCATCGACGGTGAACAGTCCATTGATGATAGTGTCGTCAGATTGATCCGAACCTATGCCTGAAAGGTCGTCTTCATCAACAACCGTTTCGCCCGTCGGCGGCGCCATTACCGGAACATCATCAATGACTTGAATTGGTAGTTGATACTGGTTGGAGTCATCGCCATCACCGTCTACCGCCACAACATTAAATGGTATGGTTAGGTCATTTGATCCAGTAGCGTGATTTAGAGGGCCAAGTAAAGTGAATGTGTATGACCCATCGTTACCCAGTGCAAGAGTAAAAATCGGAGTCCCGCTTGTGGTCGCACCTTGGTAGGTAGTTGTGTTCGCAGCCCCAGTGACCTCAGTGATCGAAATCGCTTCATTGCCTGATGTCAGAGTAGTTTCTAGAGTGGCTACGTTACGCAGTTCGTAAACCTCTACTTGGTCTGCACTTTCTGTGGTCACAAACGAGCCTGTCGCTTGAGCCACAACAGAGCCTAAATCATCTTCATCAACAACAAACGTACTCGCAACTGTTGTATCCGTAATGACGGGTACATCATCAGTAATAGTCACCGTAAGAGGCTTAATTACTGAATCCGTATTGTCTTGGTCGACCGCAATAACTGGCAAAGTGAAGATTTGAACGTTATTACCTTGCACAGGCAGGTGATCTAACTCTTCTAACAATGTGAAGGTATATTGACCAAGCACCAAACTATCAAAAGTGATGGTGAAAATGTCCGTTTGGACACCACCGTTTTCTACGAAGCCAATATAATTGTCGCTGTTTAGAGGATCTTCTTTTAGCTTAACAACCAGACCATCCGATTTTAGGTCCCCAGTTGTGTTGAACTGCGCAGTATCAATACGGAAGTGGTTCACATCATCACTACCAGATGTAAACGTCATTGTTCCGGTTTGAGTGACCGTTATGCTCGGAGAGGTGCCATCAAGCAGGTTTGCTTCAGCCAAAGCGACTGGTGGTATGTTATCAATAACAGGCGGAGCACCATCTGAAATAGTAAGCGTAACGGTCGACGTGACTTCGTCACCATCTTTATCTTCAGACGTGACCGTAATCGTCTTAACAATATCGCCCCCTGAATGATTGAGGTTGCGATTAGGTTCGAAACGGACATCACCTTCCAGAGTGATATACAGTTTACCTTCAGCAACAGGGAAAACCTGCTCTCCAGTTGTCCCCTGAATTAACGTGTACACGTTGTTATCGTAAGTAAACTGGGTAATCGTTGCCCCGTCGGCACTTTGGTTTGGCATCACATCAACAGTGCCTGTCGTGACAACACCAGCGGCTAAATCTGCAACCGTTGGTTCCGTAATGCTCAGCGTTTGATTTTGCATGCCTTGAACGTCATCGCTGACCGTTACTTTCAATGGCGACATCAATGAGTCATCACCATCGCGGTCTACCGCATAAACGGGCAGTTCAAAGCTCAAGTCATTATTTGCTTGGCCATCAGCATGATCCAATGCTTCAAGTAGCGTAAAGGTGTATTCACCCACCGTGCTAGTAGAGAAGCTAATAGTAAAGACCGGAACTTCTGGGTTGGCTCCGTCTTTCACAAAGCCGATGTACCCCCCAGTCGTGT
>NZ_JBGOOI010000026.1:0-60347 GCF_041439605.1 Vibrio sp. 1F169
CTTACTACCGTTTTTGTTTTGAGTTCCCGCTAATCCGCGATGAACCTTTTTTATTACCCAAAGCCATCGATTCTCTCCAACATTTCACATCTTAACCTAAGCAACCTAACGCTTAGTTTTGGATGGCTTTCATCACCCAAAAATAGTTTGAGCCCGCCTTCACATTTCTCTATACGCGCCACTTCACAAAACTATGGCGATCGCCTGTAAAACAGCACTGTATCGGCGTTGCTATAGCTTTTTACTATATCAAAGGTGCGTTTACCTATTTCTCAAAGGCTAAATTAGTCGATATTATTTTCAGCAGATAATAAGAACTGATAGAAGTGATTATCGTTATGGATAACCTTCTGAATATGGAATGAAATTATGAAACCTCTATTGAAAACACTGTCTATTTGTACCCTTGCTGCTCTTTTCAATGCACCAGCTTTTGCTATGGAAGAAGGTGAAATCACAATCTGGATCAATGGCGATAAAAGTTATGCCGGTCTTGCTGAAATTGGTAAACAATTCGAAGAAGATACTGGTGTAAAAATTAACGTTCAGTACCCAGACTCACTGGAAGCTAAATTCCAACAACACGCAGCAACAGGCGGCGGCCCTGACATCATTTTCTGGGCACACGACCGTTTTGGTGGCTACGCAGAATCAGGGCTACTTCACGAACTTAACCCAAGTAAAGAATTCAAAGAAAAGCTTGTCGACTTCAGTTGGGGTGCGGTGACAGTCAACGGTAAAGTTGTGGGCTACCCTCTAGCAATCGAAGCACCTTCTCTAATCTACAACAAAGACCTACTTCCAAACCCACCAAAAACATGGGAAGAGCTTGCTGACATTCAGAAAGAAATGGCTAAGCAAAACAAAAAAGCCATCATGTGGGATGTGAAAAATGCGTACTTCACATGGCCGATGATTTCTGCTGGTGGTGCCTTCGCGTTTGAAAAAACAGCAACAGGCTATGACGCTAAAAGCACAGGTGTTAACAATGCAGCGGGTGTTCGCGGCCTTCAATTCTTAGTTGATATGGTAAACCAAGGGGTAGTTAACCCGAATATGGATTACTCCGTAGCAGAAGCAGAATTCACCAACGGCAATGTGGCAATGACCATTAATGGCCCTTGGTCTTGGGGTAACTTAGACAAGCTTGGTGTTAATTATGGCGTTGCTGAACTGCCGACATTAAATGGCGGTAAAGGTAACCCATTTGTTGGGATCCTAAGTGCGGGTATCAATGCTGCGAGTCCAAATACTGATCTTGCTGTCGAGTTCTTAGAAAACTACCTATTCCAAGACGACGCTCTGAAAACTATGAATGATGACAAGCCTCTTGGCGCGGTGACACTAAAATCATTCCAAAAAATTCTTGAGAGCGATGATCGCATCAAATCAACCATGACGAATGCTGAAAACGGCGAAATCATGCCAAACATTCCGCAAATGACGGCTTACTGGTTCGCTGAAGGTGCGGCTATCGATAACGCAATGCAGGGTAAGCAAACCGTTAGAGAAGCGCTAGACACAGCAGCGAAACAAATTACCAAATAAGCTTTCTTCATATTAATAACCCTTTCCTCATATTAATATCCTATTGTCCTTTGGCACAGCGCATGCTGTGCCTTTTTTGTTTTGGAAATCAAGTCGCTATGCAAATCCCTACTCTTTACCTAAAAGGTACATTCAATGGTTGGGGGTTAGACACCCCATTGTTCAAAGAGCAAGACGGCTCCTATCGAGCAAACCTATGCTTATCTACCGACCTTTATCGCTTCAAAATTTCGGATTCAGATGGCACCAAGCAATGGACGCTTTCAGGGCATGAAAGTGAAGCCACACTCTGCGAATTAGAACAAGCGATGCCTCTTATCAACACACAAGGTATTGGCAATGATCTGCTGCTCTCTCCCGCTGTCGCTGGTCAATACTCCTTGAAGGTGCAATTTGGATCTTCGACGCCAACGATCACCGTAACCAAGGGGGAATACAATGATCTATCAACACCTCAACGTGAGCCTATTGATACTCACCTGATTGAGGCTGAGATTGAGGAGACGCTGCCTCACTGGCAACACCCTGAATTTGCAATGTCACATGACCAACTATTCCAAAAGCTCACCATCACAGAGACACGGTCATTCCCGTTTGTGTTCGGGGATAATGTCGATGGTTACTATCATGGAGCAACCTATAGCTATGTAAACGGTGGTAAATATCGTCACCACCAAGGTTGGATACTGGGAACCTTCGCTAGCTATATCGACGGCAAGTTCAATAATAAGTTAGAGGCTGAACGTGCCAGCCTGACGCCTTATGGTATTGAACATCATTATGATCATAGCCGAGAGTCACTGAACTTGATTCAAGGTTCCAGACTTGTATCACTCACTGTGTCGTCAAACAAACCGAGTGCTTTAAGCCTAATTCCAGAACTCAACATACCGACCACTCACTCTAAAGTTCATACCTCAGACTCAAACATCGTCATTGAACTCAGCCCTCAAGTTTGCCCAGACGGCTGCCCAAGGTTTGTCGCTATCGCGAGTAACCATGCTGTACATGCACGAGAGATCTCGCTAAATGCTCACCCTGAACTTCGCGACCTAGTTCAGCTCTCAGAGAGCAACGCAAAACTCATGCTCACGACGTCAGATAAACAAACTGAACTTGTCGTCTACCTCGGCTTTGCTGAAACTCTTGAAACCGCTAGCTCATTGGTTAATCAAGCGATCAAAAATAACGAACACGTTCTTCACCAACAGCGGATTTATGAGTTCTTAACCAATAATTATTTGTGGACCAACGACCTTGAATACAACCAAGCCGTCATGTGGTCGCGCCTTGCAAGCCGAACCTTTGTGAGTCATGAGTTCGGCACGGGCATTTGGGCTGGATTACCTTGGTTCAAGGACTGTTGGGGTCGTGACACCTTTATCGCTTTGTCGGGCACAAGCTTGGTTAATGGGCTGTTTAGTGAAGCAAAAGAGATCATTGAAAACTTTGCGTCCATGCAGATGCTCGACGAAGATTCCACAAATTACGGACGAATCCCGAATCGAGTGACGAGTAAAACGAACATCATTTATAACACCACCGATGGCACTCCTTGGATGATTCGTGAAGCCCTTGAGTACATCAACTACTCTGGCGATGTGGCGTTCGCTAAGGCCATTTATCCTACTCTCAAGCATTTCATCACGGGTGTCGAAAAACACTACTTGAATGAAGATAGCTTGAATAAAGATGGCTTGAATGAAGATTATTCGAATAAAGACAGCCTGATGGCACATCGCCACCCTGATACGTGGATGGATGCGAAAATTGATGGGATGACACCTTGGTCTCCTCGCGGGCCTAAAGCTAATGACATCCAAGCTTTGTGGTTTGAAAGCTTAAACTGCGCGATTCAACTCGCTAATCTGGTGGGCGACTCTGAATCAGAAAAGAGCTGGGCAATCCAAGCCGGAAAAGTGAAAGAGAGTTTCGCCACCAAGTTTTGGGATGATAAAAACCATCGCCTAGCCGACCATTTATCGCAAGGTGATGTGCCTGATTATAGCGTGCGCCCGAATCAGTTGATGACGATTTCAATTCCTCAGAAAAGTCCGCTTAATCAGAATGAAAGAGAGCAATACATCGTCAAGAACGCGGTAGAAACGCTATTGTTCCCATGGGGCATCTGCTCCTTACAACAAGAGCATGTCGATTTTCATCCTTATCACGACAATCAAGCTATGTACCACAAGGACGCGGCTTATCACAACGGGACGATCTGGGGGTGGAATGCGGGCTTTACCATTACGGCGCTCAATAAGTTTAAGCAGCAAGATCTCAGTTACCAACTATCCAAAAACTTGGCAAAACAGATCCTTACACAAGGCTGTAGAGGGACAATGAGTGAGAATTTAGACGCTTTCCAAGATAGTGACCGCGACCTTGTAGAATCAGGGACGTTTGCTCAAGCCTGGTCCGTTTCAGAATACGCTCGTAACGCGCAACAGGACTATTTGGGATATTGCCCACGCTTATTGGACAATCAGATACACCTAACACCAAACTTCCCAAGTTGTTGGAGCGAATTAGTGGCTTCGTTGCCTTTTGGTCAAGGAAACCAGCTACGACTGTCATTTGAATCCAAAAATGGGATTTCTCATTACAAGATTCAGTCAAATCTAGAAGATACGGTAAGTCCCGAAATCACATTGGTGCTTACGCTAGACATAAACCATGAGTCTGTTGCCGTAATCTCGACACCATTAACACAATCGTTGGAGATCATGATCGACAGTCACCAACAACAGGTCACGGTCAACGACAAACAAGCGCAGTTTGAGATTCAACCAAAGCCAAATAACGCCATCTTACGCGATTTACAATTTGCCAAGCCCGACTTTGCAAGGCAACACAACAGCTTGATGAGCAAGGACTACTTGTTGAACAAGCGCAATAAGCAAAAATTGTCAGCAGCCAAGGACTAGCTTTGCTGATACTAAGCCTATCGCTTTATAGACGTATAAAGTGATACGGCTATAAAGCGATAAAAAAGCAGGCCTAATACACCGGTTACGAAGACAAAACGGAGTTAGGCCTTCTTTTATTGTCTAAAAATAAAGTCGATGAAATCCGGGAATCGCAACGACCAAGCCAGTTCATTGTGTTGATGACCTTGCCCTTCTTGATAAAACAGCGTCACGTTCGGCTTTTGAGTGAGTAACGTGTTCATTGCCCTTGAACCACTCAGGTAAACGTCAGCAAAATCTGCGCTTGCCTCTTCACGAGCTTCATTCGTTCCCATATCCATATATATTTTCGTTGGAGACAGAAAGCTAAACTCTTTCATATACTCGAAGTATGAGGATTTATTGAACCAAAATGCCGGAGAGAAAACCCCAAGCACGCCAAAGGTATTCTGATACAGTGAGCCACCATATAAGCTAATTAGCCCGCCCATTGAACTGCCAGCAAGGTACGTAAACTCTCGGTTCGGCTTTGTTCTGTATGTTTGGTCTATATAGGGCTTCAATGTATGACAGATAAACGCCATGTACTCGTCCCCTTCACCACCAAATTTAAGTAGCTCATCACCAACACCCAACTCTTTTATCTCTTGGTTAGCGCGCCAAGGCGAATACTCATTGTAACGCTCCATGCCATTAAGCTCATGACTGCTGTCGATGGGGACAACAATTACCCCTGATAACTTACCGAGCCTTTGCATCTCATCGAGTGTCGTTTGTGCGTCCCAACACATCCCATACGTCGCTGTAGACTTCTCAAAGACATTCTGCCCATCATGCATATATAAGACAGGATAAGCGTGCTCTGCTTGGTGATACCCCGCAGGAAGGTAAATGCGGAGCGTTCGAGTTCGATTCAACTGTGGAATAAAGAACTCATCGATAATAATCAATTCAGATTGCATAACGACCTCTAAACTTGAAGTGTCTATAAATTCAGATATAAAAAACGCCCCTTTAAAGGAGCGTTCTATCTTTATTTCTATCTCTAAGCGACTAAGATACTGGGCTGCTAAGCCATTAAGCCTACTAATCTATTAAGTTATTAAGCTAACTAATAAGCTAATAAGCTAATAAGCTAATAAGCTATTTTGCGTTGACGGCTCGCACAAAAGCTTCTTGTGCACCTTCAACATTAAGCGCCTTCGCTTCATCTAACAAACCTAAAGCTTTCGGTATATCACCTGACTTCACCGCATTTTGTATAGCAGACAAATAGAAGTCTTTTGTCTCTTGCTGCACACGTATCTGCGTGTCTGCTTTCTTAGGTACAACAGCTGTTGCAGTCGCTGCCAGAGCGGCAGGGGCAGCAACGACCGGCGCTACGGCAGGTTTTGCACGGTAAGGGCGAAGTTTTAAAGTTTTAATTTCTAACTCTAAACGACCACCTAATTGATTGGTGTATACCGGATCGGTGACCATAGGCATCACCTCACCAAATTCTTTCGCTCTCACCTTTGCTGGGTGATCAACTTTCACCTTATTGCCAAGTTCATCAGCAGGCGTGTAGATAACAATATAAGGTGTCTTACTCGCATCAATACGCAAGCGCTCAATGTAACTCGTGCGAGTAAAAGCGTCGGATGCCTGAACCTTAAAGTCTTCAAACTTCAATGTTTGCACTGGCTTAAAGTTTTCATCTAGAAGCATGGCTTCTGGAGCAAAAACTGAATCATCGATCATCAAGCTCGATAGCTTAACGACCATCTCCCCTGAGCGCTCGCTGAACTTGAACGCTGCAAAGTGGCTATTACCTGTTGTAAATGTACCGACAGGTGACCCCAAGTCGATATCAAACTTTAAATCTTCATTATCATTCAATTGTGCGTATGGGTACTGCGAAAAATCGCTGCAGCATACTTCTGCATTAGTGGGTGCATCGAGTTTAGTTTGAACCTGAGCATCGGAAGCACAACCGCTTAGCAAGGCACCTAGTACCACGGCTAACATAGAGCTTTTATTTGTCATTGTAATCTCTCTCACTATTGGTTGTTGTTGGGGGAAACGGAAAAAGGCAGCCAATGGCTGCCTTATACTTTAAACGGTTTAGAACCAAATTTCAGTGTGTACACCGAATACAAATTCGTCTTTACCGTTATCGATACCAATTTGTTTAGCACTTGCTTCATCATCAGCTTTAATGTAGCTAATGTAAGGCTTAACTTGTGGACGACCGAAGTAGTCAGAGTTCGCTGTAAATGCAGTTGCAATTTCTAGGTTAAGAATATCGCTCTCTACAGCATCGCCAGTACGACCACCAAAGTAACCTTCATCACCCTCTTCGTGACCGTAAGAAGCCGTTGCTTCTAAACGAACGTTGTCGTTCAGCTTGTAAGAAGGACGAGCAGCAACCATGTAACGAGTCAAACCGTCAGCACCAAACAATTGGTCAAGAGCTGTAAAGTACACAGCTTCCGTACCTAGCTGCCATCTTTCTGAAATGTTTAGTACACCGTAAGAAGTTAAGAATAGAGACTCAGCTTTATCATCGCCGCCAGACCAACCACCGAAGTTAACACCACGGTTTTGCATTACACCAGAACCATAAGCAATGGCATTTTGAGTCCAACCGTCTAGACCATAGTAGCTTGTGTTTAGTGTTACAGCAGCTCCGAAACCATCTTGATCCTCACCATTATTAATGTGTTTCTGACCATATTTAAAGTCAAAGTCTAGGCTGCCGATACCCGCATCCACGCCGTAGTAGTACAAATCGATAGAAGAGAGAGTTTCTCTTTCTTTTGCACCGTTTTTATTAACTTTACATTTATTAGGATCTGTCGATGTAGTGCCATCTTTTTGCTTACAGTCAATCGCATAAGAATCTGCAGAACCTGCATCAGGATCAGCCATTACATAAGCGATACCAGCAGTATGTCCTGCAAGCTTAGTTTGAATACCTGCACCAATACCAGATGATTGTTTCCAGAACTCACCAGATAAAAGACCTGCTGCACGGTTTAGGTAACGTTGACCACCCCAAATAGAAGTGTCTTCACCTAAAATACCGCCGAGCTCAACGAAAGCTTCTTTTACTTCGAACTGAGAATCATCATTCTTCTTTTGTCCGCCTTCAGAAGAATAAGCGTATGAGTTACCGTTACCATATTCAGTACGAAGAACGTAGTCCGCCCACACACCATTTTGGTACTCAGAGTGCTTCTTAATTACAAATTCAACTTGGTTAGTACTCTTACCGTGAGTACCCGCTGTTTTGTAATCTGGCTTACCGAATTCAGTGTCTACTGTTTTACCGTCGACAACACGAACGTTAGAAGACATGTAACCGTGAACTTCCCAGCCGTCAGTGATAACGTCAGTAGGGTTTTTCACCTCTACTTCCATTGAAGAGTCACCACTTGTTACATCAAGTGCAACGTCATTTTCTGCGAACGCTGAACCAGCGACAAGTGCAGAAGCCACTGCAGCAGCAATCAAACTTACTTTTTTCATTCTTAACTCCATTAAGGACGATTTATTTTAGGTTTTATATTTTTGCTCTCTTGCGACAACCAAAGGCAGTAATGGTGGGCGTAAGATAGAGAGGTTTAGGGTTTCCCCTGATTCGTTTCAACGGAGCCAATATTAAGAGGGGATGACAAGTTTGACTTCCTCCACCCCGAACTAAATTAAGGGGGATGAGAAGGGAGTAGAGTTTATACAGAATGGTATTTTAAAGGGTTGGATCACTTAATCTAGGAGGAGTAGACAGCACACAGATCTAATTATTCAGCATAAGTGAGATCTACTTCAAATATATAATTTGAACTTCATCGATGAATTATTTTTCAACAAAATTTATTCTATGAAGTTGCTTGACCTTAATGGGACAAAGCCTTTTACTAATAGTTCACTGATGTTGATAAACGAACAAGAAATCAAGCAATGACTAGAACGCTCGCTCGCCCTTATCCACTAGGCGCAACGCTAGGTAACACTGGCTGTAACTTCTCAATTTATTCCCCTGACTGTAAATCCCTTTCTCTCGCTCTTTTTGACGAGAACGATGAGTTCACCACTTATAAATTGGAAAATGAATACGCTGATATCAGGTATGTATTTGTTGATGGTATTAAAGCGGGACAAAAATACGGTTTCATTGCTGAAACTGATAATGGCCCGATCTTACTTTCCGACCCTTACGCTAAAGCAATAAGCGAACCGCTCGATTACGCAACGCCATATACCAATGAAAAAAGCTTTTCGATGGCGAAGTGTCTCGTAGTTGATGACACGTTCGATTGGCAAGATGTCGAAAAGCCGCGTATTAGCCGCGAAGAGACCGTTCTTTTCGAAACCCATGTTAAAGGCCTATCTCAACTTCACCCAGAAGTCGCGACCAATACAAAAGGCCGTTATTTGGGGTTAGTTAGTCCCGAAATGCTTGCATTCTATAAACAGCAAAACATCAATTCTCTACAACTTTTACCTATTGCTGCATGTATGCATGAACCCCACCTATTGGATATGGGGAAAGTGAATTACTGGGGTTACAATCCATATTTGTTTATGGTGCCAGACCCACGCTACGCAGAGAAAGACGCCGTAAGTGAACTCAAAACCGCGATTCGAGAACTGCACCGCAACGGTATCGAAGTCATTCTCGACGTCGTCTACAACCACACAGCAGAAGGCGGTGAAGGTGGTACAACCTTCAACCTAAAAGCACTGGATAGCCGCTACTACATTAAGCATGGCTGTCATTACGCGAACTTCACTGGTTGTGGTAACACGGTCGACCTCACCCACCAACCAGCACTTAACTTAGTCATGGATACACTGCGCTACTGGGTTAGTGAGTTCCAAGTCGACGGCTTCCGTTTTGATTTGGCAGCAACACTGGGGCGCGAAGGCGATAACTACAATCCTGAGGCTGCTTTCTTCAAAGCCGTCGCCCAAGATCCGGTATTGAAAGAAGCCAAGTTAATTGCAGAACCATGGGACATCGGGCCAAATGGCTACCAAGTTGGCAATTTTCCGTTGGGGTGGAATGAATGTAACGACAAACTGCGAGATATCACTCGTAGCTTCTGGCGTGGTGATCAAGGCTACTTGAAAGAGTTTGCGACTCGCTTAATGGGCTCTCGTGACATCTACAGTGCCGCACACTGGCCGTACAAATTAACCGTCAACTACATCACTTATCATGACGGCTTCACCATGCAAGATCTTGTTTCTTATAAACATAAGCACAATGAAGAAAATGGTGAGAGCAACCGCGATGGACACGGTGATAACCGCTCTGAAAACTATGGTGTAGAAGGCAATACAGAAAACCTTTTGGTTATCGCAACACGCGAAAAGCAAAAGCGTAACTTCATGGCTAGCCTGTTATTTGCATTCGGTATTCCGCATATTTTGACGGCCGATGTGTTATCTCATTCTCAAAAGGGCAACAACAACGCGTACTGCCAAGACAGCGTCACTAGCTGGCTCAACTGGGAAGATTCCGAGCGTAAGGCTTATTTCAAGGCTTGGTTGTCTGAGATGATCTCCGCACGTCAGCAATACATGGTGCCGTTTATCAAGGCGTTCAGTGGCGATAAACGTAACTCTAACCGTATATTCTGGAGCCGTGTTGATGGCACAATCATGGAACATGATGATTGGAACCGTTTAAGCTCTGTAGCCTTACATTTAGGCATCGGCAAAGATGGCGACGAGTTGATTTATCTGATCAACCAAACCAACGCACCGGCTCGATTTTCTTTACCGAGTGACCGTCAGCAAAACTGGGTAACCATCTGTGATACCAACTTGCGAAACGTGAAACCGGGTCATGCCGAAGGTGAAATGCTGTTATCTCCCATTTCAATGGCAATTTTGCACTATTCGCCAAACAAGACTGATTCGGTTTAGGTTTAGGTTTAGGTTTAGGTTTAGGTTTAGGTTAAAAGCCAAATCAGCTTAATAGAACACGCGAAGCCATAGAAGCCAGTTATATTTATGACTGGCTTTTTTATTAGCTGAACGTCACAAACTCAATTTTTTATATGGAACATTTTGCATTGATGTGATTACGAAAACTGTTTAGTATGGCCGTACTATAAAAATGAATCTATAACGTCTTTGGATATCATGGCTTTACCTAAAACATTAATTCGGCTTTTTAAACCATACATTATTTTATTAACTGGAGGGATGCTCTATCTTGCTGCAGCTCAACTTGAAAAAGTAGAAACGACGGCAAAAGAACAATCACTATCAAATATTCGTATCGCAAGTTCCATCATCAATTCCAACATCGAAGCCACATTCGGCAAACTCTATTTTTTGGAAACCAGTTTAAGCTTATCTACATCAGGCCCAGTCGGTGAACAAAAATTCAGGGACATCAGTGACAATATTCTTAAGAGAACACCTAACTTCTCCGATATTGTTCAATACCAGCCTCAATCCCAACAATATATTTCAACTCGTGGTCTGCCTCTTTCTAATGAGCAGATCGATGCCATCCAGTGGAATCCAATAGATAGTGTTGTAGAAGGTTTTTACATCTCTTCTATCTATCAAAAACCCGATGGTCGTTGGGTTTTCGCGATCAAACACACGACGGAAAAGTTGAACAAAGAAATATGGATTGAGTTTGACCTTTTGCATACCACACAAGGCCTGAGAGACTTAAAGACATTAGACCGTGGCTATGTATTTGTGGTTGATAGAGCAACCGAACGATTGGTTTTCCATCCTGATCCGAAACGCATTGGCTCCAAATCCATCAGCTATCATGCCGGCATCAGCCACCAGCTCTCGCAAGGTGAGACCGTCGGCCAACACGAATACTACTATCAAGATAATTTCAAAATAACGGTATTTGATGCTGACAACAGCTTAAACTGGGTATTCGTCTCGGGCACTGATCGCCACGACATACTCACCAGCTCACACCAATTTACGCTAACTGGCGTGGTACTCGGGTCACTGCTTCTATTATGGATTGGCGCACACTACCTGGCTCACAGCTTGAACATGTCGTTATCTCAACTGAATAAAGTTGATGATCTCGCCAGCTTTAAACGAGAGTTAAAAGCCATATTCAACAGCTTTACCTATCAAAAAGGCATTCAATTCTGCCTTTATCAAGCAGAGAGCCATTCATTCAGTACTATCGATTATCATGGAAACAAATCAACGCTACATACTGACAAAGCCCTTGCTGAGCGATTTGCTCCCGAGGCCATGGCTTATCGAAGCAGCAAATACGCAGATCCATTGGCACGTAAACTCAAAATACTCCAACGCCACTACTGTATCCCTTTGCACTCTCGTAACCAGCTAATCGCGGTGATTTACGTCAATGCGCCCTTGCCGATCAGTCAAAGTATTTTACGTATGATCAAAGATTACACGGAAGTCTCGTTGTCTAACTTACTGCTCCACCATCAATTGAGCAGTAAAGATCTCATGACTCAGTTAAACAACAAAAGTAGTTTTAACATCGCGATCGACAACTACGCATGCGAACCCGATACCTATGTAGCTCTGCTCGATATCGATAACTTTGACCACGTAAATCGAGCTTACGGTGAAGCGATTGGCGACAAGATGATAAAGCTCGCCGCAGAAGCGATGCGTTCTTACTTCCCTAAGCCAAAAGGGCTTTGCCTTGCTCGAGTTGGGGATAAGGAGTTCGCCGTTTTATTCAAAGCGAATGATGCGAAGGATGCCAAGCACCAATTGGAACAATGTCGAGTCAGCATCGCCGAGAAAACCATAGTCACTCCGGATATCACATTGTCACTCAGTATCAGCGTCGGGTTTTCGCAAATAGACGGCGAAACAGACTCTGCTTTAGCCCTTGCGGAACAAGCAAAGCTTATCGCACTACAACTTGGAAAGAATCGAGTAGAAGGTCACATTAGAGGCGTAGCCAAAGCGTCGTAGACATTAGCTAACACGCTCGTATCACACCGATTGGTACGATACCGATAACAAAAAAGCACCTAGGATTAATCCCCTAGGTGCTTTTGTTTTTATGGAAAGTCATTACAATGCGCGTTCGATACAACAATACCCTTTTTTAACGATACGAGCCTTATGAAGCTAAGTAACCGACTGCAAACTCTCCACTCCCTTGTCAGTAATGACTACCAACATATTTGGGACTGTTGTTGTGATCACGGCTTCTTGGGTGTTCAACTATTATCTGACCACAAAGCACCGCAGATTCATTTTGTCGATATCGTCCCTTCTCTGATGAATGAACTAGAAGGCAAACTAACTCGTTACTTTCCCCAAGGTGAAACCGCAAAGCAAAAGGTTACTAGCCAATGGCAAGTCTACTGCTTGGATGTCGCAGCGATTCCATTGGAAAAGCACACTGGCAGACATCTGGTCATTATTGCGGGTGTGGGAGGCGATCTAACACAAAAGCTCGTCGACGATATTCATTGTAAGCATCCAGACAAAGCGATCGATTTTTTGCTTTGCCCGGTTCATCAGCAGTTCGAGCTAAGAAATCATTTAAAGGCGCTCAATTTCGGCCTAATTGATGAAGTGTTAATTGAAGAGAACCGTCGGTACTACGAGATTTTATTGGTCAGCAATAACCAAGGTGAAAGCGACAAAAATCTAGATGAAAACGGCAATAACCGAACGGTAACTAAGATATCAAGCGTCGGCGACAAGATCTGGACTCCGAACTGTGAACAACAGAAGCAAGTATCACAGCAATACAAAGCCAAAACATTGCAGCACTACTTGCGCATCCATCAAGGACAAGAGAAGCAAGGCAAAACCAGTCAGGTTAAGCACATCATTGAAGCTTACCAAGCGATTTAACTTCCTCACTCTTTGACCATCCTTGTTTTAGCACTTTAAAACATAGTGAGCACTGACTGCACTGTTTGAGTAGACAAAGCCCAATCAATAGAAAAGCCGACAGTTCAATGAACTATCGGCTTTTTTGATGCTATCGATTTGGTATGAGCTTACTGTTCTTGTTTCTTATAAGCCACATCAGGTTCATCAGTCGTTTCAACCTCACAGGGCGTATCAACCCCATAAACCGTATCAAGATAGTCGTCTTTCTCTTTCCACGTACTATTCAACCAACTGTGGAAACGACGTTTAAACGCTTTATCTTCAAAATAATTGCCGTTCACGTTCTCATCCATTGGGTGCAGTTTAATACGCACCACCACCTTGGTCATTTTACCCTTCAGCATGTCTTCAAATGGAGAAGCCTGATTTTCTGGATAAGCCAAAGTGACATCTACAATACCATCCAAGATTGGGCCCATTGCCGATAGAGCAAACGCCACACCACCTGTTTTCGGTTTAAGTAGATGTCGATAAGGTGTTTTCGCTGTCGCCAGTTTCTCGTGGTTTGCACGAGTTCCTTCCACAAAATTTACCAAGGTTGTCGGTGCCCATTTGAACTTAGTACATGCCTTATTAATTGCATCAAAGTCATCATTGCGACGCTCAGGGTTACGAATCAAAAACTCACGTGAGTGACGTCTCATGAAAGGCATATCCAAGCCCCAACAAGCCAAACCAACAAAAGGAACGTACAGCAATTCATGCTTAAGGAAGAACTTAGTCATTGGCATCTTGTCTTTCAAGATCGAAGACAAGATCACGATATCCGCCCAACTGAGGTGATTCGACATCATCAAGTACCATTGCTTAGTCGAGATGTCTTCCCCGCCCTCAACTTGCCACTCGATATCGTTATTCACATTCAACATCCAAAGATTGAGCGAAGCCCAACACCAAAATGTGAAATTCGCTAAGCGAGTACATGACTTTTGAACAATAGAGATTGGAAGAATCAGTTTGATGAGGCCAAAAAAGCTCACGGTAAACGCAGTCATTGCGGTATTGATGGTCACGAACAACACGTTCAAGGCCATACGAAGATTATCAAGCATAAAACACGGCTATATTGAGATCGAAAGCCGCCATTATACTCATCTATAAAATATTCTCTTTAGTTATTGGTGAATACATTAAGGGTCAAACCACGGAACTAATTTTGGTCTGTGCCCATAAATCAATCTCTCCCCTTAATCTGAAAGTGCCACATCAAAAAACAATAAAGAGGTCATTTAGACTAACCAAGGCAGAGTCCATTTGACATCATTTAGAATCGCCCTCACCAAAACGATTAGTATTGATAAGCATTCTCATTAATGGCATGGTACATGCAACTCCAAAGTGTAAATAGTTGAGTATCCTTAATGAGATAACTTCTCTAAGTAAAGGTGATGATATGACAGATATTCCTCATGGTTTGGTAACTGGCAAAGTCTTACATAAAACACAATGGACAGATCAACTGTTCTCGCTGCAAGTCAGTGCTCCCGTCTCTCCCTATCAGGCAGGTCAGTTCACGAAACTTGGTTTACTTAACAACGAGGAGGAGCTTGTCAGACGTGCTTATTCCATGGTGAATGCGCCAGAGCACGAACAAGGTCATCAACATCTGGAATTTTTGATTATTAAGGATCAGAACGGGCAGCTTTCACCTCAACTTCATGAGTTGAAGGTAGGCGATGACATATTTGTAGGCAAAGACCCAAGCGGCTTTATGACGCTAAATGAGATTCCAGAGATCGCCGAGGATCTATGGATGCTTTCAACCGGAACCGCCGTTGGGCCTTTTATCTCAATGCTCGAAAGCATGCAGATACAACAGCAAAACGGCTCTGAATCTGAAAAAATCACCTCGTTCAAAAACCTTGTACTGGTTCATGCCGTAAGAACAGAGCAAGACCTCACGTATCAAGATCGAATCAATCAACTCGTTGAACACTTTCAGGGGAAACTACAATATGTGCCAATTATTTCTAGAGAATCAGTCACCGGAACTTTGCGCGGACGAATCCCAAGCTTGTTACTTGGAGGCGACCTTGAGCAAACCACGTCTGTCACTTTCAATCAAACCCGCAGTTTTTTCTACCTTTGTGGCAATCCGCAAATGGTTCGCGACACAAGTGAAGCACTAACCAACTTAGGTTTCGAGAAGCACTTACGCCGAAAGCCTGGCCAATTCAGCAGTGAAAACTACTGGTAATCACGGTCACCAATTCAATCAAAGCTAAAGCTTGTATTCAAAATACAGACAAGAGGTTTTATATGAGTCATTTACGTATTCCGTCACACTGGAAAATTCAACGTTCAACGCCATTTTTCACCAAAGACAACATACCGGCTGCATTGCTTAATCACCACAACACCGCAGAAGGTGTATTCGGGCAGATCTGCGTAATGAAAGGCACCGTCACCTTCTATGGTTTTGCCGATACCGACGCGACAGAACCAGAAAGTGTTATCACGATCCAAGCAGGGCAATTTGCCACAAGTCCACCTCAATATTGGCATCGAGTAGAGCTGAGCGACGACGCACAATTCAACATTAACTTCTGGTCTGAGAAAGAGACTAAGAAGATGTTCAACACCCGAAAGTAAGATCCATTCAATATTGATGAACTTATAAGCAAGCTGCCTCGTACTGTGATTTTTAATGTTCAATAAGTGAAGACAACAGACCAAATAACCATAGTAATTACAGTGACTAATGGTGATAGACAAGACAAAAAAACTCTAGCACACTGGACAGAGTTGCAGGGCATGTTGACCTATCGAGCTGATTTTTGCAGCCGTTTGTGGGTTATTTATACAAGGCAGAGAATTCGAGGTGTAGCTCGCCTACATGAGAATTCGATAACGCTGTAGAAAGGAACCACAAACACTGCCCGAAGGGTTCGGCTAAAATCGTTTTACTCTTTGTTGAGAGGGTTTTGCTTAGAATGACTAGGCGGCAAACCTCTCGTCGCGATTAAAACGATTTTATCTCGAACAAAACTTAACCGCGAAAGGTCAACATGCCCTTGTTTTAATCCCGTTTCAGAGAATGAATCAGTGGGTTATTTATATTTTAGGTAAGAGAGGAAGCCATGCTCAACATTGCTTTTTTTAGCTCAAAATCATACGACGAAAAATCATTTGAACTGGCAAAAGGCGAACTCAACGCCGAGTTCCATTTTCACGATTTTCGCCTCACTACAACAACAGCAAAAATGGCGCACGACAACGAAGTCGTTTGTGCGTTTGTAAACGACGACCTATCGCGAGATGTGCTAGAGATTCTAGCGAAAGGCGGCACTAAGCTGATTGCAATGCGCTGTGCCGGTTTTGATAAAGTCGATTTAGATGCAGCCAAAGAGTTTGGTCTGCAAGTGGTTCGCGTTCCGGCTTACTCACCAGAATCGGTAGCAGAACACACCGTCGGTATGATGATGTGTTTGAACCGTAAACTACACAAGGCATACCAACGCACTCGTGATGCGAACTTCTCTCTTGAGGGACTAGTTGGCTTCAACTTCCACGGTAAAACCGTTGGTGTAATTGGTTCAGGAAAGATTGGCTTAGCGACGATGCGTATTCTGAAAGGTTTAGGCATGAACATCCTATGCTACGACCCATACCCGAACCCATTGGCAAAAGAACTGGGTGCTAAATACGTAGAACTCGACGAGCTTTACCAAGAATCTGACGTGATTTCTTTGCATTGCCCAATGAGTAAAGAGAACTACCACCTGTTGGATGCAACGGCATTTGGCAAAATGAAAGATGGCGTGATGATCGTCAACACCAGTCGTGGTGAACTGCTGGATTCAACTGCTGCAATTGAAGCACTCAAACAAAGCAAAATCGGCGCGCTTGGTCTTGATGTTTACGACAATGAGAAAGAGCTGTTCTTCCAAGACAAATCTAACGACGTGATTGTCGATGACGTATTCCGTCGCCTATCTGCTTGTCACAACGTATTGTTCACTGGTCACCAAGCCTTCTTGACTAAAGATGCTTTGTTCAACATCGCCAATACAACGCTCACCAGTGTTGATGCCTTCTTTACTGGAAACACCAGCGGAAACGAACTCGTTTAATAGCAGACTGAGCTAATAGCAGACTGAGTTAAAAACAAACGAGCTCTACAGATACAAAGCCACGCTATTCCTAAGTGAACAGCGTGGCTTTTTCGTTTATCCAGTATTCAAAAACCGTTCCTAGACGCAGAAATGACAATCTTCGGTGTCTAAACCATACACGCCTTTTCGAATAGCAAGGTGCTCTTCCCCTGCTTTAACACCCATCTCATAACCGGCATCAAGCGTTGATTGATCCATAGTCAAGCGCTTCACCGCGAAGGCTTCTGGCGGCGCTATCACTTTAATGGTCGCATCTTTGGGTGGGTTACGAATGAACTCCAGAGACTGGTTGTAGTTTTCAGCACGCACTGCCATCGATTCTGCAATGTTAGGGAATTTCTTTAATAGTTTTTTCAGCATCCATTGGTGCTTTTGAGGCTTCATTCGGTAACTCAAAGGATGAGAAAGAATCACGGTAATGTCTCGTGCACCACGACGATAGGCTTCGCGAACCGGAATAGAGTCGGCTACACCACCATCGGTATAGCAACCACCAGAGAAGCACGGTGTTTCACGGTAAGCGATAGGTAGAGCTGTTGTTGCTTCAACCACGTTAGAAAGGTTTTCTGGCTTGATGTGATAGTAGTCTGCACTGCCAGTATCGACGTTAGTTACAGCAGCAATTAAAGGAACACTTGAGAACAGCTGACCGCAATCAAGCGGATAACGTTGGTTAGATTCATCCCACAACCACTTAACGTCGACCAAATTGCCACCTTTAGCAAAGCGAGCAGGGTTAAAGAACGTTTTATCGGTCGCCATAGTGGTGATCACGTTGTAGCTACGCTTCGGAGCTTGAGATAAGTAACCAACCAAATTGGACACACCTGCTGATACGCCGATGGCAAAATCATAAGGACGGAAATCGTCTTGCATAAAGGCGTCCAACACTCCGGCAGCGAAGATGCCTCTCATTGCCCCACCTTCAACGATTAATGCGCTCTTACTCATCTCAAACTCTTCTACTTTATAAACTGATAGTCGTAGAATAATCCGATCGTTCTTACAAAGATAATGGGATAAATTTATCAATTCGATAGGCAAAAACTATCAATAGAAATGGTGCTAATTTTCAAGTAATTGGTACGACTTACATGACTCACCTAATACACAGCACGATCAAAAAAGGCCGTTGAATGATTCACTCAACGGCCTTTCATTTAACTAATCAAACTTATTGATTACGACTTAAATTCGCTCACGTCGATTTCAAGCAGTTTACCAATGCCTTCACCGTATGCAGGGTCGGCTTTGTAACAGTGTCTTAGGTGACGCAGTTGAATCTCTTTAGGAACGCCGCCTAGGTTACGAGCAGTGTTATCAAACAGAATCGCTTGCTTTTCTGGCGTCATCAAACGGAACAGATCACCCGGTTGCGAGAAGTAATCTTCGTCTTCGCGGTGATCCCAGTGCGCCGCAGCGCCATCTAGGTTCAATGCTGGTTCAGCAAAGTCTGGTTGCTCTGCCCATTGGCCTTCGTTGTTTGGCTCATAGCCAAGTGTGCTACCAAAGTTACCATCAACACGCATCGCACCATCACGATGGTAGCTGTGTACAGGACAACGAGGTGCGTTTACTGGGATATGCTGATGGTTAACACCCAAACGGTAGCGCTGTGCATCACCGTAAGCAAACAGACGGCCTTGTAGCATCTTGTCTGGTGAGAAGCTAATACCCGGAACCACGTTTGCCGGGTTGAATGCAGACTGCTCAACTTCAGCGAAGAAGTTTTGCGGGTTACGGTTCAATTCAAACTCACCCACTTCTATTAATGGGTAATCTGCATGAGGCCAGATCTTAGTTAGATCGAACGGGTTGTATGGCACTTTCGCTGCATCCGCTTCTGGCATCACTTGTACTTTCAACGTCCATTTAGGGAAGTCTTGGTTATCAATGCTGTCTAGCAAATCACGTTGGTGGCTTTCACGATCGTCACCGATCACTTGTGCCGCTTCTGCATCAGACAGGTTTTTAATACCTTGCTGAGATTTGAAGTGGAACTTAACCCAGAAACGCTCGTTGTCTGCATTAATAAAGCTGAATGTATGGCTACCAAAACCATGCATGTGACGGTAAGTAGCAGGAATACCACGGTCACTCATTACGATGGTGATTTGGTGAAGCGCTTCAGGTAGAGAGGTCCAGAAATCCCAGTTGTTCTTCGCACTGCGCATGTTGGTGCGAGGGTCACGCTTAACCGCATGGTTTAGGTCTGGGAACTTGAGAGGATCACGAAGGAAAAATACTGGGGTGTTGTTACCCACCATATCCCAGTTGCCTTCTTCGGTATAAAACTTCAATGCAAAGCCGCGGATATCACGCTCAGCATCGGCAGCACCGCGCTCACCGGCAACCGTAGTAAAACGTGCAAACAGGTCGGTCTTTTTGCCTATTTCAGAAAACAGTTTTGCCTTGGTGTATTTGGTAATGTCATGCGTAACAGTAAATGTACCGTAAGCGCCTGAACCTTTCGCGTGCATACGACGCTCTGGAATGACTTCGCGGTCAAAATGCGCCATCTTTTCTAAAAACCAAACATCTTGAAGAAGTTGAGGACCGCGCTTACCCGCAGTTTGAACATTCTGGTTATGAGCAACAGGACAACCCGCAGCTGTAGTTAGTTTTTTACTCATGATCTATTCCTTAAGGTCCAAAGGTGCAGCAATAGTGAGTGCACCTTGATATTTATACTGGCTTCCTTTCAAAAGCCCCTAAAATATTATGGATATAGAATAGACCTCTAATGGTATAAAATATAATCGTTTCTATTTATCGTTGCTATCTATAAAACCTATCGAACCATGATGTTAAGTAACCAATTGTCAAACCTCACTTTATTTCAAGATCGCATGGCCTACTTTCAGAGTCGCAGCGATATTTCTCGCCGTTCTGGTAAGGTTTAGTTCGGCTTCTAGCAGAACTTGGTCAAGTGACTGAGGAGAACGAACCGTACCAAACAAGCTGTTCATTTCACCATAAAGTGCTTCTACTTCTGTTCCCAGTGAGCCAGCAATGCCTATGATCGGAATGCCTTGTAAGCTCGCTCGTTTAGCAATGCCATAAGGCGTTTTCCCTTGCAGAGTTTGGTTGTCCATCTGCCCTTCGCCAGTAATCACCAAGTCGGCACCTTTCAATAGATCATCAGCTTGCAAAACATCGAGCACCATCTCAATGCCGGGTTTAATTTGGATATTGAATAACAAACCAAGCCCCATCGGCGTGCCACCCGCTGCGCCATAACCCACGCGCTTGTAAACAGGCTCATCGCCACCGACATAACCTTGCGTTTCTGCAACTTGAGCAAAATTCTCAAGCGCCTTGTCAAGCATTAAGACTTGTTCAGGTGTCGCTCCTTTTTGCGGACCAAATATATAGCTGGCACCCTTATCGCCACACAATGGGTTATCAACATCACACGCCAAAATCAAATCGACATCAGCGCAGCGCAAATCTACGCCAGTAAGATCAATTGAAGCCAAATCCGCTAGCACAGCGCCACCTCGGCTGAGCTCTTGCCCTGCACGATCAAGCAATTTACCACCTAACGCTTGTACAATGCCTGCACCACCATCATTGGTCGCACTGCCACCCAATCCAAGAATGATGGTTTGAGCACCCTGCTCTATCGCTTCTAATATCAGCTGTCCGGTACCAAAAGAAGAAGCAACCAAAGGATCGCGCTGTTCTGGTGTCAGCAAGTCTAAACCAGACGCAGCAGCTATCTCTATCAAAGCCGTTCTCTTGGAGCTCTGAACTGACGGTTCTAACATCGCCCATTCAGCACTAATCAATGTTCCCAATGGCCCTTGAACTTTATTTGTTCGCTTTTGTCCGGCTAAACCTTGTAGCAATACATCTACCGTACCTTCGCCACCATCGGCCAGAGGTAAAGTCACATAGTCAGCGTCAGGAAAGATTTCACGAAAGCCCTTTTCAATACACGCCGCCACCGATACCGCCGATAAAGATTCTTTAAACGAGTCTGGTGCAATAACAATTTTCATAGCGATGAGTTCCAATTGAATATTCGTTTTGACAGCTTATTCTCATTCTATTGACTCTAATAAAGCAAGAACAGCCCTTCATAACCGCCAATATGAATTTCAGTCACATACTCTCCGCTGTTGCCGTTTTCATCGACAGGCTTCATCGGCACGTCCAATACAATCATCAGCTTCTCTGCCTCATAAAAGCTCGAATTCTTACCGTGGAAATCCGTGCGATACAACACACGACCATTGCTGAACTCTCTCGCTAACACCATATCTTCAGGGCCACCAGCGGCCACCTGATTTTTAGATTGATACATAAAGTACGTGAACGTAGGTAGAACGTGAGTCATACCATTGGGCAGATCAGCATGCACCACTTCACTCATCGATGAATCACCAACGATGGTGTAGTCTGCGGGTTGAGGTGTCGTTGTCGACAGCATCAAAGGAATTGGCTCAAATCCCTGTAGGACCTGATGACTCGGCTCTCCCAAATCAACGGCTAATAACGAACTTGGTTGATAAGCGATATTTTTAGGGACACCACTTTGCCAGAAAATGTCTGCAGTCGTGTTATCACTCCCATAGACGTAACTATTGTTCCACTGATTAAAATAGCTGTGTTGAGCATGTCGATTGAGGTGGTAAATCGCTAGGGTCGAGTATTGGTCTTTCTTCCAATTCTCTTCACTATTTCCTAGATACTGGACTCGCCCGTAACGCGTTGTCGCCTGAAAAATTACTCCTTTTCCATTGTAGGCGAGCGCAGAATTATCCCAGAATTTAGAGATCCCCGAGTAACCACTAAATCCAGTAGACGGAAAAATGTAATGCTCTCTCAGATACAAAGACCCGGCTTCGCTAAGATGAGACTGCCCATTTCGACCCAGCAAGTTCGCCGTACCGATGTTCAACCCAATAGACGCATCACTTTCTAAAGCAGATAGATTTTTGAGAAACGCTGAAAATTGTTGCGTGTAGAGAGCATCCGCTTGATTTGAACCCGCAACAGCTCCTAACTCTTGAACATGTCCGCCAGAATGGACATAGAACTGGTTCGAGCCAATGAGTTTATTTGTGTCGTCGTTGTATGCTCCATTCAAACCTTGGATTGCCCAGCTTTGCTTGTAGTAGCGATGAATGGCCGATAAATAATCCGCGTTTGCGACGTTCGTTAACGACCAAGATGAATTCGTGCTCCACATTCGACCAAATGGCACCACTCTTGATTCCCAACGAAAACGCGCTGTCGCATTCTTATTGGTTCGATTTCGATACTCGCTTGGCGACAAGTAGTTATCGCCATTCAGGTCTGCAGACACGTCAAAGCCACGAATTTTTCGCCATTGGCTGATAGCATTGCCATCCGGAGTTGTGGTCGGAGCGTCGGTTAACTTAACGGTTGGAAAGCTGTTTTTGAGTTTTACTTCTTTTAACCGCGGCCTGTCGTCTGCGTTCTCACTTTGCCAACGAACTCTCACAACGTATAAACGGCCACCCTCTCTCAAAAAGGTTGAACCAAAATACTGGCCGCCACCATAACTCACCCCACTGCCATCATGATTTGTGGCTCTTACCCAGTTACCCGGAAGGTTCCAAATCACCGATTGGTTTCTGGTCATATTGAGCGTTTTGTCTTTCTTTACATCGAGCCTTTCCCACTGTGAAACCCTTCCGTGAGAGTCAATAGCTGTTGGGTATTCAATCCAGAATTCGCCGCTGACAGCAAACTGTGAGAACTTAAAGGTCAGCCTTTCGAACTGTTCAGCATGATAGACATACAAAGCCCCGCCCTGTTCGAAATTCTCAAACACATCGGCATCCCAAGGAGGCTCTTGATACAGCCAAAAGCCCGCATGATCTTCACTGGCTGTATAGCCCAAGGTCATAGGCTTTCCACTTAAGAGAGTATTTTCACCGTGGGTGTTATCAACTTCTGCGAGCACTGTATCTTCAGAAAAATGGAGAAAGAAGTCTTCAAAATCAACGCCATGTAATTCTGCGTTATTACGAAGGTCATTCTCCAACCAACCAGAATTGATCTCCATTTTTTGGTTATACATATACCCAATTGTCGTAGCTCGCTTATTGTCGGTTTTATCTGCATAAGAGCCAAATACGAGGTCACTGTTCGCAATTTCCCAATCAATGACAGCATTCGCAGACATTGGGGAGCCCGAAAGATTAACACCAGCTTCATGTTGCCCTGGCAGCACAACCGCTGTACCAACAGCAAAAGTGTAGCCAGCGATTAAACATGACGGTATAAGTGCGAGCAGCCCAGAAATGTAAGTTTTCATGATTAAAACTTCCTAATCGATACCATTACCACTCAAAATACTTCGTTTAAAATCAACATATTAAACATCAACTTTGGGGACAATGTACGAAAAAAGTATCGTCTAGAAAAGTTCATAGTTCAAGCGTTAAGCCACCCGGTTCGACGAGCATTTAAGTGTGCCATCGAATACCCGAATGAAGACAATCTGAAACTACCGCCAGCTTAAGGGGGAAATGACGGCTTCAATACAAACACGACCTAATTTTGAGGTTAAATAATCGCGTTAGTAGATAGAGAAACATAACGAGATGATTGGATTAACGCATCTAATCTCAGTTTCAAGGCTCCTCTATTGAAACTCAACTTAGATAAGCTAGTCTCGGTGATCTAAACAAGAACGATGACAACAGAGAGTGGTAAATAAAGTAATGTACGTTGACTATCACAAACGGCTGATTCCCGTTATCCGTTATCTAGAAAAACGCTTTAACGAGCCATTGAACCTGCCAGAAGTCGCGGCGTTAGCCAACTTTTCACCCTACCATTTTCATCGTACTTTTAAGGCTGTTCAGGGTGAGACACTTGCTGATTTCATCAGACGATTGAGACTCGAAGCGGCAGCCAATGATCTCTTCAAATCCAAACAACCTATTATTAACGTCGCATTGGATTATGGCTTTTCATCGTCTCAAAGCTTTGCCAAGGCATTCAAACAACATTTCGGTGTAACACCGAGTGCATTTCGCGATTGCGAAGATTACCAAGCGTTCAGCGAGCTAACTCGAAATAGCAAGATTGGACACTCATTGCGCAAGAATGGAAACGATGCAATTGACGGCAATTCATATACTAACTCCGAACTTTCAACATGGAGTATGACAATGAAGACACAACAATTTGAAGCATCAAAACTGGCGTATGTACGAGTGACAGGCCCCTATGGACAAGGCTATGAAGAGCCAAGCGGTCGTCTTTATCAATGGGCAGAAATGAAAGGACTAGCGAGTAATAGTTGCATCTTTATCTATCATGACAATCCAGAAATCACTCCAACAGATAAGTGCCGAACAGACATCTGCTTGATGGTTTCAGACGACACTGAAGTGCCAAGTGGGATCGAATTAAAAGATTTTCCCGGTGGGCAATATGCGGTGATGAGACAAACGATCACCGAAGTCGGTCAATATGCAAAAGCATGGGATGATTTAATGAGTAACGTCATTGAATCCGGCATTGAAACCGAAGACCGACCTTGTTTTGAGCTCTACCACAGCTACGATCCGCAAACTCAGTATTCAGACGTCAGCTTCTGCACCGCAATTAAATAACAAAACAAAATTCAGTAACAAAGCCTACCTCGCGTAGGCTTTCGTCTCTTTAGGTCGCTTTCAAAGTAGCGCTACCGGTTATTAAAGCCTTTTGTTCCACTTCCCTTGATGGTCGCGGTCGCAATTTTCTTGTGTATCGTAGCTAACATGCTTATCGATATTCTTCAGTTGAACCCCAACTTGATTGAACGCTTGTTGGATAGCCCGAGAGGCACTCTGCTGACCTCTCCCCTCTAAAAAGTTCGTTCTATCTCGATTGGTGTCGAATACGCAGACGATTTTCAAACTTTGCGGGAATGAAGAGAAATTGACCGTATGAGTCACCCAAAGAAAACCATCGTAGCTTTTCAACGTATCTTCACACACGTCCGTTAACACGTCTCTGATTTGATTTTCGATCTTCTTATCTGATTTGCGCATGAAGCAAAGTTCCTATTCAACACCTTAAAAAATAAGGTTTTTCGGTCAATATTGTTTTAACCGACATTGGACACTGTGGCTGTTTCAAATGCAAAGTATTTATTGGGAAGAGTCTACTGGAAGATATAGAGGAAACGCCTCATGCTTGATCACTGACGAGGCAATCAAACATGAGTCGAATACGAATTTACGAAGATCTTAGCTCGCCGCTTGTTCCCAATCAGTCAGTAACTTCATGATCACGCGAGAGTCTTGGTGAGTTGCCATTGGGGCAGCAAGTTGTGTGTCACCTCGCTCAACCGCTTGGCGGATATTGCGCACTTGATAATGGAAACCATCGCCTTGCGCTTCGACTTTCACTTCACGTGTCGACGTCTCATAGATCTCTACCGTAAACGTGTTTTCTGCCGTCGGTAGCCATGGATTAGTATCTAGCGTGATACAGCCTTTGCTACCTAGAATCGTGAAGCCATGCTTTAAGCCGTGATCTTCAGCAGTGTGGATTTGCGCGGTAAAACTGCCGTTGAAACGCATCATCGCCGACGATTCACAGATATTGCCATCTTGGCCACGTCGGCCGATTGCCGAGATCTGCACATCATCGAACACACTCTCGCCAGATTGCTGCTGCGCAACAGAATGAATCAGCGACATTGGATAACAACCCAGGTTGTACAACGCGCCTTTACTTGCAGGATTTACGAACTGATCAATCGCCGCAACGTAGGAACCTTGGATTGAGCGCACTTCACCAATCTCACCGGTTGCCAACTCTTGATGAAGCTTAGCGATAAGCGGGTGATTTAGATACATCAAACCTTCAGCAAAGAATACGTCCGCTTCTTTCACCGCTTGCAGAGCTTGCTCGGTTTTTTCCATATCAACCGATAGAGACTTCTCACACAAGATCGCTTTGCCTTTTTGAGCCGCTTTATTCACATACTCATGATGGATATGGTTTGGTAGGGCAATATAGATAATGTCGACTGACTCATCTTCAATCAAAGCTTCATAGCTGTTGAAGGTTAATGTTGGTCGGTATTGGGCAGCAAACTCGTTTAGTGTTTTTTCAGTACGACCAGCAACGGCATACAGCTCGCTTTGAGCATCGCCTTTGATCGCATCCGCCATTACGCCTGAGATAAAGCTGGTTCCTAGGATTCCCCATTTCATGTCTTAGATCTCCTGCTCTTGTGCTTTGATAGGTCCACGTTGCGTTTCAAATGCTTGCACTAATTCCGTAATACCACGCTCAATAAACGCTTGGGTATGAGGCATCACAAAGTGCTGATTGATCGCCTCGCGGTTTGCGTATTGCTCAAGCAAGATCACGCGATCGCTTTGACTTTGATCATAGGTTGCAATCGCTTGCAGGCAGCCCGGCTCGCTTTGCATGTCTAAACAAAACTGTTCGATGGCTTCGATCGCAGCAGCTCGCTCTATGTTAGTTTTGATCTTAAGTTCGGCAGTAACAAAGATGGTTTCGTTCATTTGAGGCATTTCACGCTCTTATTTTAGTTAATTATCGGTTTGCCATTAATATAATTAACCCCTAATAATTGATAAACTCACGTTTTGTTTATTGTTTATCAACCAAGAGTGTTTAATGGATAAGTTAACCAGCATGAAAGTCTTCGTCTACGTGGTGGAACAAGGCAGCTTTCGTAGCGCCGCCAACCACTTCAACCTGTCGGCGACCATGATCAGTAAGCATGTCCATTCCTTAGAAACCAGTCTGAACTCTCAGCTGATCCACCGCACCACGCGTAAGCAATCGTTAACCGACTCAGGGCAGCTTTACTATCGTGAGTGTAAGCGAATTCTCGAAGACATCAGCAATGCAGAGAACCTGATTCAGACCTTGGAAAATCAACCGCAAGGCACGGTAAAAATTAACTGCCCAGTTACCTATGGAAACAAGGTGCTCGCCCCGATTGTGGCCAAATTTCTCGCACATCACCCAACCATTAACGTTGAGCTGATGTTGAATAATGACCTTGTCGACCCTTATTCATCCGACATTGACCTGATTGTGCGAATTGGCGACCTGTCCGATTCAAGTTTAGTCGCCAGATACTTAGGGGATTATGAGATGTGTTACTGCGCGGCTCCTGAGTACCTTAACCAACATGCTGAAATCAGAGTATTAGAAGACTTGGCGCAGCACCCGTCGCTTGGGTTCAGTTACAGCAGCCAAGCTCCTCACGCCACACCGAACAAAGAACGTGTGCGCTTGATGTCGAATAATGGTGATGTGTTGCGATATGCCGCTCTACAAAGCGTAGGTGTGTTGTTACAGCCGACTATCTTAGTTACCGAAGAAATTGAGCGTGGAATGCTATTGGAAATCCTACCCGGCATGGCGCCGTTACCAAAGCCGATTCACTTGCTCTACAAAACCAAACAACTGTCATTGAAAAACCGAACCTTTGTCGAGTTTTTATTAGCCTCTCTTTCCGAATAGCTAAGCGCTGACTAATTCACAAAAAGGCTTTTAAGTAATGAAGAATTTTCTAAACAACAAAGCCACTAAACCGTTTGCCAATGGTTCATCAAGCGTTTGCCAAGATCAGAAGGTGTGGTGTTATGGACGATCATCTCATCACATTGGTTGAACACCATGAAGTGTTTAAGTTCTTCGCACAAAGCGTGAATCAATGACTCATGGGTTTTAACTCTGTCTTCAACAACCAAGTTACGAATGTTGAGTAAACGGGTCTTCCTGTCGACCTTACAATCCATTCGCGCCACCAGCTTACCTTGCCACAGAATCGGCAAACTAAAGTAACCAAACTGACGCTTGGCCTCTGGCACATAGCACTCAAGGAGGTAGTCAAAGTTGAACAATGATTGCATTCGCTTTCGTTGAATCAACAGGTTATCAAACGGAGACAATATCTTTAACTTGGTTCTGGAAAGAGGTTGATTCAGCAGTTCAAAAGCACCTGGCTGGACATAGTAATCAGAGCCTTGAATATCTACTTTCAGAACCTGCTTATCTTCAAGCATCTGTTGGAGTGCTTTCAGAATCAAAGGCTTAGTGTTCTTGAGTAGGTAGCTCATTTCGGACGCTATTCCAACTCCGTTAGCCTTTAAGTAACGCTTTATGAGATGCTCGATGTACTCTTGTTCAGTCGGTTCAGAGGTATCAATGCCACTCGGCAAAACTCGCTCGGTAAGGTCATACACCTTATGAAAGTTTACTCGGCTTGGCACCATTAAGTCGCCTTGCATGAATAAGGTTTCTAGTGCTTGCTTGGCCGGTTTACCGCCCCACCCGCCGGGGTTTGGCCTATCCCCTTCAAAGTCTTTCGCCATCAACGGCCCTTCATTCTCAATTCGCTTGAGAACATGATCCATGAGTGCGTCATCCTTTTTATACCAATGCTTGAGCTTACCGCTCGCAAAGCCATTCTTGCGATGTAGGCTGAATCGGAAGTCACGCATGGATAAATACGCAGCGGCATGCGACCAATACTCAAACACTTCTCGACGCTCTAACAGCTTATCCAGATGATCAAGCTTGTAGTCTTGATTACGATTCCACAGCGTATGATGGTGAGCTCGCTGAATCACAGAGATGGTATCAATTTGCACATATCCAAGGTTTTCAATCGCAGACAGCGTGTTCGCCAAAGTGCCTCCATTGCGTTGCTTTTTGGGCGGCAATTTTTGCGAAAGCAGTACAATTTTTTGCGCTTGAGCGAGTGACAGTGATTCCATGAAATTCAGACTCTAATTGATACCAATAATCGGCTTATGATTCAGCAATAAGCTCTTGAAGAATTTGCTTGTATGTTTCTACCGTCTGCGCACCAGTGACTGCACTCTTTCGGTTGAATACCACGGTAGGAACCGCTGAGATTCCCATGCGTTGCCATTCAAACTCTTGCGCTTCAATTTGCTTCAAGTTATCGATGTTCTTTAGGCGCTTCAGTGCTTTCGTTGAGTCTAAGCCAACTGCTTCAAGTTCTTGCGCGATAACCTCAAGATCGGACAAATCTTTCTGCTCTGAAAAATGAGCAGTAAAGAAGCGTAGCTTTAACTCAGTCTGTTTGCCATGCGCCAACGCGAAATCGAGCAACACATGTAGGTGACGTGAATTCACCATTCTCATGCTGTCATAGAAATTGAAATCGAAACCAACCGCTTTGCCACGCGCCGCAAGCTGTTCGCGTGAACTTTGACTCTCTTCTGCGCTAGAGCCGTATTTTCTCATGATATGGTCACGCAGGTTTTCACCTTCTTGCGGCATATCTGGATTCAACTCAAACGGCTGCCATTCAAGTTCAATTTGCTCCGCTAAACCAAGTTCTATAATGGCTTGCTCTAAGTTTTTGTAGCCGACTACGCACCATGGGCACATTACGTCAGAAATAATATCGAGTTGAAGTTTCTTGCTCATCGTCATTCCAAGTGATCATTGATAAGGCATGTCTGCAGTAAAAGCAGGCATCCAATTTATCTTCAGACTACAACAACCTGAACAATCGTTCAAATTTAACTAAATTCAACATTAACGAACAAAAAAGCCAACTCATGTTCACGAGTTGGCTTTGACAAAAATCGGGTCGAGCTTAAGAGCGTTACGCTAGCAACTTCTCAAGTACTTGGAACACACCCGCGTCAACGTTACTTGGCGCGCCAAAACGCGCAATCTCTTTCAGCTTAGGATGGGCGTTTTCCATCGCGTAAGAGTGGTAGCTCTCTTTAAGCATTTCCAAGTCATTGAGGTAGTCACCAAAGCTCATGGTCTGCTCGTAAGTGAAACCTAAAGTGTTCTGTAGATGTTTAATCGCCGCACCTTTTGACGCTTCAGCGTTCATCACATCCAACCAAATTTTTGCACTGACAACCACTTGGTAGTTCTCACCGAATTTGGCATCAATAGTTGGGTTCACTTTCTCTTGTGAACCGTCGAAGTGACAGATAGCTACCTTGATGAAATCGTCTTCTACCGCCAGTAAGTCTTCTACTTGCTCACGGCGATGGTAGTACTTAGAGATCTCCGCTAAAGCACGCTCATCTTTGGTTTCAATGTATGCAGACTTCTTACCACAAAGCACAACGTGTGCACCTTCAATGGCACGCGCTTCTTTGATGATGTCTTTGATGGCATCAGTATCAAGCAAGCAGCTGTAGAGCTCTTGGCCTTTGTGCATCACTAATGTGCCGTTTTCAGCAACGAACATCATGCGATCTTTAAGTGGAGCAAAAGTCTCCATCAAGCTGTAGTACTGGCGGCCCGATGCCGCAGAAAAAATGATGTCTTGAGCTTCTAGCCGCTCATAAAGATTGAAGAATTCTGGGTCTAACTTTCCGTGTTCATTAAGAAGAGTGCCGTCCATATCAGCAGCGATAAATTTGATGTTCTGTTGTGGCATTTCAGGGCTTACCTATAAGTAATACCAATCGTAGTAAATAACTGTTCATCCTAGCTGGTTAAAATACTCGATAACTGCGTTAGAATTTTTGATTGTAGAATAACTACTTATCAAAAAATTCCGCCTTGTTCTCAAGTCTTTTCCCTGCGCTATTTCTGATCATTTACTTACTGTGATTGGTATGAAAATTAAATAGCAAATTATGATTTTTCGTTATCTTGTGTAACGGTTCTGCGTTCAATTATATCGCTAGAGTAGCCAGTGAATGCAATGCTTTTCGGTCGATTTCTCTGTTTAAATCTAAGATCTTGTTTATGCGCAATAAGAAGGCAAAAACAGATAAAAATCGAATATCAAGCTTAACTAAAACCATTGTTCTGAGATGCCAATTTAAGGCGACTTATAAATTTCGCATTGACCAATAAAAGAAATAGGCCTACCATCAATCGTCTTTTAACGATTATGGAAAGCGAAACATCAATATGAACGAAACTTGCCCTACAACTGGTGGCTGTGCTCTACCAATCGGACATGGTGATACCGAAGCTGAAACGCAAATGGCAGCTCTGGCCAAAGCGCTCGCTCACCCGGCAAGAGTTCGTATATTGAGTATCCTTTCAACGCTAGAAAAATCGGGCGGCTGTTTGAACAGTGACTTGGTTAGTGAATTAGGTTTGGCGCAATCGACAGTATCAGAGCACCTAAGAATCTTGAAAACCTCTGGTTTCATCACTGCTGAATCGATACCACCGAAGATGTGCTACCGCATTAATCGAGATAATATTCATCAATTTGAGACGCTAATCGACACTATTTTGAAATAGATTTATCGCGCTTAGTTTGTCGAATACGGAATAAATTAAGCGTATTTTTTTGCTTCCCAATATCGCTTTTCGACGATTAACGATATCAACCAAAGAGAAAATATCATGAAGCCAAAATTAGGTTTTCTAGATCGCTACTTAACGCTGTGGATCTTTATTGCCATGGGTCTTGGTGTACTGCTTGGCATCCTATTCCCACAGATCGAGCAGTGGAACGAATCTATGTCGGTTGGTACCACCAACATTCCACTTGCGATTGGCCTTATCTTAATGATGTACCCGCCTCTGGCTAAGGTTAACTACAACCTATTAGGCACTGTGGTCAAAGATAAGAAAGCCATCAAACTATCTTTGATCATGAACTGGCTTGTTGGCCCAATTCTGATGTTTGTGTTGGCACTGACTTTCTTGGGTGACCACCCAGGTTACATGGTCGGCGTGATTCTGATTGGTCTTGCTCGTTGTGTGGCGATGGTTCTGGTTTAGAACGACATCGGCGGCGGTAACAAAGAGTATGGCGCGGCATTGGTTGCTCTAAACAGTACATTCCAAGTGGTGAGCTACAGCTTTATGGCGTGGCTATTCATCAGCGTTCTTCCACCAGTATTTGGTTACGAAGGCATGATGGTTGATATCTCGATGATCGATATTGCACACAGTGTTCTTATCTACCTAGGAATCCCATTCCTAGCGGGCTTCCTAAGCCGTAAGATCCTGGTGTCGATGAAAGGCGAGCAGTGGTACAACGATGTGTTCATTCCACGCATCTCGCCAATCACACTGATTGCGCTATTGGCGACTATCGTTCTGATGTTCAGCCTAAAAGGCGAGATGATTGTAGAGCTGCCAATGGACGTATTGTTGATTGCGGTTCCACTGACTATCTACTTCACAGCGATGTTCTTCATCAGCTTCTTCATTGGTAAGAAGATGGGTATTGAATACGACAAGAACGCTTCAATTGCATTCACAGCGACAGGTAACAACTTCGAGCTAGCGATTGCCGTTGCTATCTCAGTATTCGGTATCAACTCAGACCAAGCGTTTGCCGGTGTTATCGGTCCACTGATTGAAGTACCTGTGTTGATTTACCTAGTGAACGTGGCGCTTAAGATGAAAGACAAGTACTACAACGGTCAGACGGTTAAACCTAGCGTCTAGCGTCTACATCTACATCTAGCAAGCAAGCAGTATCACTTTAAACAGAAAGGCTCACACGCTAAGCGGTGAGCCTTTTCTTTATTCAGTTTCGTCTAATAAGCCTTTCAATGCTTGTTCAAGCCAAAGTAATGCAGGACCTTTAGAGCGTGTTTTAGACAGAACAAGATCAACGGGCGGCGACCACGTTTTGTGATCGAATGAGACATTAATCTCCACTAAACGCTGCTTATTCAGCTCCTCTTCGACAAGGTGCTTGGGTAAGTATGCCCAGCCAATATCGCTGCCAAGTACCATCTCTTTGATCACAATAAAGCTGTTCGACCACCATACCTTTCCGGCAATCAGCGGAAACTGGTCCATCACCTTGCCTTTGTCTCCCCTCAACATTAACTGACGATGCGGGAGTAAATCAGAGAGTTTCGCCACACCTGTTTTTGCGAGCGAATGACTTGGATGACACACAGCAATAAACGGTAAGTGACCGATAAAGCAAGGCTCAGAGCCTACATCAAAAGCCAAATTGGTAAACATCAGTCCAATGTCGGCTCTCTCTTCGATAATTAACGGATTAACCTCTGTTGTGGTACACGCAACCAGTTCAACTTCAGTAGCAGGGAATTGTTGACTGAACTGACTAAGGATCTTAGATAAATTCGGAACCAGTAATGAATCATCTAATGCAATTTTGATGAGCCCCTCTTCACCGCTACCCATCGCACTAACCGTCACATTCAGATCTTCAACCTGAAGCACGATTGCTTTCACCTGTTTAAATAACTGCTCGCCCGCTTTGGTTAGTGAAGGCTTTCGAGTCGAACGATCAAAAAGCTCAACATTAAAATCTATTTCAAGATTACTGATACCTTGGCTTACCGCCGACTGGACCTTGCCCAACTCACGAGCACTGGCAGAAAATGACCCTAATTCAACGGCATACACAAACATCTTCAGCTGTTCTATGTTGTACATTCGGTATCTCCTAACGCTTACTATCACCATATGTGATGCTAACTATCTTTATATTATCACTTAAATAGATATTATCTAGGCAAGTCATTGGCCCATAGAGGCTAGAAAACATAAAGAGAGTAAAAAGATGTCACATAAAGAACGCATGTTACACATGGTGCTATTTGAATTAGCAGCTTTGATTTTGATGGCCGTGGCGGCAACTTACATTGTTGGGGGCGGAGCAGTAAAAATGGCAGGCTTGGCACTGTCTTTGTCACTGATAGCGATGACGTGGAACTACGTCTACAACTACGGTTACGACAAGATTTACGGCGCTGACCGCAGCCAACGAACCAAGAAAACACGTATTCTGCACGGCTTAGGTTTCGAACTGGGTTTGATGCTGGTGACGTTCCCGCTACTGATGTGGGTACTTCAACTCGATTTCTGGACAGTACTAGTAATGGATATCGGAATTGTTATCTTCTTCGTGCTGTACGCGATTACGTTCAACTGGGTGTATGACTCAATCCGAGCTCAGTTGGTTGCGAGAGGAAAAGTTGCAGCTCTGGTTTAGAGCTGTAAGTTCTTAACTTATAATAAGAACAAACATCCAAATTGAAACTGCCAAACTACAACTTAGTTGGCAGTTTATTCATTTATGCATATAAGCTCATTGGTTAACGCCCTTGTTACATAGCAAAAACATCACACAGCCCTCCCTAATTAAGTCTAATAATCCACCACTCACGAAGTGGCATCACAAATCCGAGCACAAACTCCTCGTACCAGTTGCGCATTCATTTACATATAGGTAGTTTGAGCGACTTCGCAACCTATCAATTCGAGCAATGACGTTCATGCGAGCATCTTTTTCGAGCAAAAGTGTTCGGATTAACATTTCAAGTGACTTTAATTAACAATTTCATGCTCAAACGCTCACTTTTGATGTTCGTTTATTTTCGAGTTCGCAAATTTATGCACAATACGCGTGCTAGATAAGCAAAACTAAAAAGGACTCGAACATGACAACAAACAAACACCCTTCTTTATTTGGGCAATGCTTGGCTGAATTTATCGGTACAGGATTACTCATATTCTTTGGCGTTGGCTGTGTGGCCGCTCTGGTATTAACTGGTGCGACATTCGGACAATGGGAAATCAGCATCATCTGGGGCTTCGGTGTTGCGATTGCAATTTACTGTACTGCCGGCGTTTCAGGCGCACACATCAACCCAGCCGTAACGATTGCACTGGCCATGTTCCATGGCTTTGATAAAGCGAAAGTGGTGCCTTACATCATTTCGCAACTGCTTGGCGCTTTCTGCTCTGCAGCATTGGTTTACAGCCTGTACAGCAACCTATTTACTGACTACGAGATCGCACATAACTTCGTTCGTAGCAGCCAAGACGCACTATCAACTGCTGGTATCTTCTCGACTTACCCACATGCTTCACTTTCTTTCTTCGGCGCTTTTGCTGTGGAATTCGTGATTACTGCAGTGTTGATGTTTGCCATTTTAGCGTTAGGTGATGAGAACAACGGCGCATCTCGCGGTGCAATGAACCCTCTACTGATCGGTATTCTTATCGCGGTTATCGGTGGTTCTTTAGGTCCACTGACGGGTTTTGCAATGAACCCTGCTCGTGACTTCGGACCAAAACTGTTCGCTTACTTTGCAGGTTGGGATTTCGCACTAAGCGGTGCTCGTGATATTCCTTACTTCATCGTTCCAATTCTTGCTCCAATTGCTGGTGCGTGTTTTGGTGGTTGGTTGTACCCACGTGTTATCGGTGCTTACCTACCAGTAGAAGGCCAAGGCTGCACAATTCCAAACCAATGTGAAACAGAAGAAGAAGCTGAACAAGCTCAAGCTTAATCCCTAAGCGACCTTACATTTACTAAAATATAAATAACGAAAGAAAAAGGATTCTTACCATGACCGAGCAAAAATACATTGTTGCCCTAGACCAAGGCACCACAAGTTCTCGCGCTGTAATCCTCGATCACGATGCAAACATCGTTAGTTCTTCTCAACGAGAATTCACTCAGATTTACCCGAAAGCGGGTTGGGTTGAGCATGATCCAATGGAAATCTGGGCGACTCAAAGCTCTACATTGGTTGAAGCTCTTGCTAAAGCAGGCATCCGCAGCGATGAGCTAGCGGGCATTGGTATCACGAACCAACGTGAAACCACCATTGTTTGGAACAAAGAGACCGGCAAGCCTGTTTATAACGCAATCGTATGGCAGTGTCGCCGTACAGCAGATATCTGTGAAGACCTTAAAGCGCGTGGCCTAGAAGACTACGTACGTGACAATACAGGTTTAGTCCTTGACCCGTATTTCTCAGGTACCAAAGTAAAATGGATTCTAGACAACGTTGAAGGCGCTCGTGAAGACGCTGAAGCTGGCAAACTATTGTTCGGTACGGTTGATACTTGGTTAGTTTGGAAAATGACTCAAGGACGTGTACACGTTACGGATTACACCAACGCGTCACGTACTATGTTGTTCAACATCAACGACCTATGCTGGGATCAGAAGCTACTTGATGAAATGGGCATTCCAGCAATCATGATGCCTGAAGTGAAGCGCTCTTCTGAGGTTTACGGTCAAACGAACCTTGGTGGTAAAGGCGGTACTCGTATCCCAATCGCGGGTATTGCGGGTGACCAACAAGCTGCACTTTACGGTCAAATGTGTGTAGAAGCAGGCCAAGCTAAGAATACTTACGGCACGGGTTGTTTCCTTCTAATGAACACAGGCCAAGAGAAAGTAACATCGAAGAATGGTCTACTAACAACGCTAGCATGTGGCCCTAAAGGCGAGCCTGCATACGCGCTTGAAGGTGCGGTATTCATGGGTGGCGCATCTATCCAATGGCTACGTGATGAAATGAAGCTACTGGCTGGTGCAGAAGACTCTGAGTACTTCGCAACCAAAGTAGACTCTTCAAACGGCGTTTACGTGGTTCCTGCATTTACTGGCCTAGGCGCACCCTACTGGGATGCTTATGCTCGCGGTACGATTGTCGGCCTAACTCGTGGTGTTAACTCTAACCACATCATCCGTGCAACGCTGGAAGGCATTGCTTACCAAACGCGTGACGTACTAGACGCGATGCAAGCGGATTCAGGCATCAAGCTAGCGAAACTACGTGTTGATGGCGGCGCAGTAGCGAACAACTTCCTAATGCAATTCCAATCAGACGTGCTGGATACTGAAGTTCACCGCCCGGAAGTAACAGAAGTAACGGCTCTTGGTGCCGCTTACCTTGCTGGCCTAGCGGTTGGTTTCTGGGACAGCATTGACGAGCTTCAAGACAAAGCCGTTCTTAACCGTACCTTCATGCCACACCACGACGAAGAGAAGCGTAACCGCCGTTACAAAGGTTGGAAGCGTGCTATCAAGTGTGCACAGGTTTGGTCTGAACTGCACGATGACGACGAAGAGTAATCTAAGCGTGAGTTAACAGAGGAGCACGAATAATCCCTTATTAATCGATTCGATTGTTCGAACCTCAGCAAACGAAACTAAAAAGAGCACTATTTTGTGCTCTTTTTTGCGTTTCAGGCTCAAATTCCATGTTTTGAGCAGCGTTTTTGCGGTTTAGACATGATTCCTTACCATCATTACTTCTCTCTTTTCATCAATTCGAGCACAATAGTGTGAGTTTATATTTTCGATTTTGACGCGCTAGAGCCCTTTGCGCGCAGGGAGTGGTAAGTTAAGTGAAGCAGATACCAAGACACCAGCAGATTGTAGATCTGGTAAAAACACAAGGATATGTGAGTACCGATGAGCTCGTTGAAAAGTTCGATGTTAGCCCACAAACCATCAGACGAGACCTCAATGAACTTGCCGATAGCAACAAAATCCGTCGCTATCACGGTGGTGCAACCATTCCTTTAAGCTCAGAAAACACCTCTTATAACACGCGTAAAGCGCTTAACTTCAACGAAAAAGACGTGATCGCCGACGAGCTGGTTAAACATATCCCAGATGGCGCAACCTTGTTCGTTGATATCGGCACCACACCTGAATCGGTTGCTCGCGCACTCAACAAAAACCACAAACAGCTACGAGTTGTGACCAACAACATTAACGTTGCAAGCATCCTTCTACCGAACCCTGAGATCAAGGTTATCTTGGCGGGCGGTGAAGTACGTAACCGCGATGGTGGCATCGTCGGTGAAGCGACACTCGATTTCGTGAAGCAGTTCCGCCTCGATTTCGGTATCTTGGGCATCAGTGGCATCGACTTTGACGGCTCGTTACTCGATTTTGACTACCACGAAGTTCGAGTGAAACAAGCCATCATCGAAAACAGTCGCAGCATCTTCTTAGCCGTCGACCACACTAAGTTTGGCCGTAACGCGATGGTTAAGCTCGGTAATATCTCTCAAGCCCACATGGTGTTTACTAATAAGCAGCCACCAGAAGAGATTCTCAACATCCTTAAAGATTCCGCAATACCATTAGAAGTGATCGATACCGCTCGTCCTATGAGCGAATAACTAAACATAAGAGCTCAGTGACGCCACTTTCTTAAATGATTCACGATTCTTTATAAAAAAGTTAATAAAGTAAAACTTGCTCACTGTCATTGTCACTGTCACTGTCGCTTCTATGCTCGAATTAGTCTTATTTGAACCTCTGCTTTCATAAGCAGAGGTTTTTTTATGCGCAAATCACATAAAACGCGCATAAACGAAAATAATAAATGACCGCAAACGAAAGTTCATATAGGATTCAATTATGCTCTAAAATGCTCGTTCGCTCAGAAGAGGTCAAACCATGAGTGCTCAACAAAATAATTCAAACAACAGTACATCTTCCACTTTAGACTTGATCGTGATTGGCGGCGGCATCAATGGTGCAGGCATCGCGGCAGACGCATCAGGTCGTGGTCTAAACGTTGGCTTATACGAAGCAAATGATTTCGCATCTGCAACGTCTTCTGCCAGCTCAAAGCTTATCCACGGTGGCCTACGCTACCTTGAACATTACGAGTTTCGTTTGGTTTCGGAAGCACTCGCGGAACGTGAAGTCTTGTTAAGAAAAGCACCTCATGTTGCTCAACCAATGCGTTTCCGTTTACCACATCGACCATTTTTACGCCCGGCTTGGATGATTCGCTGTGGCCTATTCCTTTACGATAACTTGGGTAAGCGCACCACTCTTCCTGGAAGTAAGACCGTCAACTTAGCGAAATCAGGCCTACTGAAACCAGAAATGAAGACAGGCTTCGAATACTCAGATTGCTGGGTTGATGATGCGCGTATGGTGTTGCTCAACGTATTAGCAGCAAAAGAAAACAACGCAGAAGTTCGTAACTACTGCCGAGTTGAAAAAGCGCACCGTGAAGGCGGCATCTGGCATGTGACGATCCTTGATGTGATGACAAACCAGCGTTTTGAACGTAAAGCGAAAGCACTGGTCAACGCAGCTGGCCCTTGGGTTAAGCAGTTCTTTGATGATGGATTAGAGCAAGCTTCGCCTCGTAATATTCGTCTGATCAAAGGCTCTCACATTGTTGTGCCACGTATTCACGACGAACCACAAGCGTACATCCTGCAAAACAAAGACAATCGTATTGTGTTCATGATCCCTTACCTAGATAAGTTCTCGATCATCGGCACTACCGACCTTGAATACAAAGGCGACCCACGTAACGTCGCAATTGATGATGTCGAAGTGGATTACTTGATTGATATTGTTAACCAACACTTTGTTAAACAGCTTGGCCGTGAAGATGTGGTTTGGACATACAGTGGCGTAAGACCGCTTTGTGACGACGAATCGGATTCACCACAAGCGATCACTCGTGACTACACGTTGGAATTGGACGCAGAGCTCGATCAAGCACCACTGCTTTCGATCTTCGGTGGCAAGTTGACCACTTATCGTAAGCTCGGCGAAGCGGCACTTAAGAAGCTTGAGCCACACCTAACCAACATGGGTGCACCATGGACAGCAAACGACACGCTTCCAGGTGGTAACTTTAGTTGCAGCAGAGAGCAACTTGCGAAGATGATCCACACTAAATACCCTTGGGCATCTGAAGCGTTGTTACTTCGCTACGTGACTCAATTTGGTACTTACACGTGGAAGCTACTGGAAGGCGCGAATAGCGAAGCTGACCTTGGCATTCAATTCTCAAGCGAGGCACATGGCGTTTATCAAGTTGAAATCGATTACTTGATCAATGAAGAGATGGCGATGACAGACGAAGACATCTTGTGGCGCAGAACCAAGCTTGGCCTGTACATGAGTGAATCAGAGCAGCAAGCAGTAACGGATTACCTGAAAGAGAAACTACAAAGCAAGGTAGTGAGCTTTTCTCAAGTAGGCTAACCCCACCAGCCTAAGCATGGTTCAAGAACATACTTAACAACGAAGCTTAGCGTCCCCCGCGCTAAGCTTTTTTATATCCACCCTATTTACAAAACCTTAGTGCTAACTGAGTTTGTCTATATCTACGGTTTCTTGTATCCAAATATTCTTATGCGTTCAGATAGAGACTGGAATGCAGAAACGAAAAAAAACTCCCGAAGGAGTTTTTGTCTAAGTCTGTAATTCGCCATTTAGCTAGTCAGCAAAATTACCAACTCACTAGCCCGTTAAACGAGCATGCAGTAAATCTTTAAGCTCAGAACGATCATGTTTCAATTGGTGCATCGAGCCGTCATCAATGGGTGAATCTTTCAGCTCTAGTTTACGAATCTCTTTATCAAGGTTGTCGTATGTCTTCATATCTACTGCAAAGCCATCGTCAGTTTTAGCAAGCTCAGCAATTTTGTCTTTCATTTCAGGAAATTCGTGAACAAGAGAGTGATTTTCACCTAGCATAGAAACCTCTTAAGTTGAGTAAAGTGATTGGTAGTACACATTCATTATTTACCTTAGCAAGGGACTCAAATAACAAATGAGATCCAGTACACAGCCTAGAATATAGACAGTTCAGATTCACAAATTTACAACATAAATCGGCAGGGATGCGTTGTTTTACATAGAAGAAAGCCTCACGTAATCGCAAGGCTTTGTAGAAGTGAGTTCTTTATAAGAACAGTGACAGAAATGATAATAACAGCAGCTAAAAAGTATTTTCAAAAAAGGATTAGCTGCTACAACCACCAGAATGAACTCGATTCATTTGATCATGTGAAGACGTGTCAGAGCCTGTCGATTGGCATCCTGCCACGAACAATAGCGTTACAGATAAGATAAGCCATTTCATAATTAATCCTCTTTTAGTCATGACTAAAGCATAGTGCTTAAAAGCGCGGATACCTCAGTCATTAACTAAAGCCTTACCTGCCGATAAAGCCTTAGTTAATGAACAAAGCATCGCTTCATTAACTAACGACCTGTCTTCGTGCAAAAAACTTTCACCAAACGAACAAAAAACAGTCACAACTCTCTCTCTAAGCTTCACAAAAACCGGCCTTTCAATTCCTTTTGGTTATTACATAAATAACATCAATTCATTTTTAGAATCACCACCAAACCGATACATTAGTGTCATCTCCTAATGACGACCTCAAGGTAAACGATATGAAAAAGACCATTTTAGCAACACTGATTACCATCACATCAATGCAAACAATGGCAGCAGTTGAAGTAACCGACGAAAACTTCGCTCGTGCAGAAAGCGACCTTTACTTCACTCAACAGTTAGAGCATCAACCGGTTAATGTTTTTGAGCATAATCGCGAAAACGTAACGGTAGAGAACCAAATGATTATCCGCTCTAACACCGACCTGCTCTATTCAACCGCGGTTGTCGATGTCTCAGAAGGCGCAACATTCAAACTGGCGAAAGGCGATGCGTACCAGATCATGCATATCTTCAATAACAATCATGATAACCACATGGCCATTTATGGTGGCGAAGAAATTTACATCGACTCAGAAATCGCAGGTTCAGACTACATCTACATACTGATGCGAACTGCAACAAGTGCTGGCGCAGATGAAGCGCATCGACTGCAAGATGCGGCGGTCATTAATGCGAAATCAGCTAAGCCTTTTGAACCTGCTTCAGATTGGGATGATGCATCTCGAGATAACGTCCGAGCAAAATGGGAGAAGCTAGTTAATGACATCAAGACAGAAGAAGCCTTCACACCAAACATCACAGCAACATCAGATAACAAGCAGTTTATGATTGGTACTGCGGTGGGTTGGGCTGGTATGCCGGCAGAGCATGCTGTGTATACATCACGAGCGGGCACAGGTAAAACAGAATGTGCAAACATCACGTTTGAAGCACCCTCATTACGTTATGACGAAGGCGGTTATTGGTCAATTACGGCCTATTCAAGCCAAGGCTGGTTGATGACGAACAACAACAGTGCTGATTCAACGACATCAACACCCAATAAAGACGGTTCTTACACGATCCACTTTGCGCCAAAAGGACAAACCTGTGACGCTGCAAATAACGTAATTGAAGTAAACGATGATGGCTGGAACTTTGCGGTTCGTGCATACCGTCCTAGTGATGAAGCGGTAGCATCAGGTGAGATGCACAACTTCCCACAGGTCACTGCTCAATAGCGGGGAATAACGACTGAGTTGCGAGTGATTAGTGTTAATTAACTGGCAATAACAGCTACTAACAATAACCTAGCCTCTCATTTGAGAGGCTTATTGCTTTTCTTTTATGATGGTTTGGGAGGTAGTGATAATTTTTCGCTTAAGCCATTGATTCATCGGGGGCATTCTCTTGTTATGAGATTCCACCAGCACGATTTTTTTGAGCTCTTCCGGTGCATAATCAGGAAAAGAGAGATAATCGAACTCTTCATTAAGATAAAGCGCAAGCTGCTTGGAACACGGTAGAATCATGTCACTTTGTTTAATGACCTCTAATAGCGTGTGCAAATACGAGCTTCTTGCTTTCACTTTAAGCTGCTCTGTCGACAAATGCTTGGCGATATAAGGCTGAATATCATTCCACCCCGGTATCACCAAACTCGCGTATTCCGCTTCATCTATCTCTTGCTGTGAAATCACTTTGCCAGCTAATGGATGGCCGGTTTTAACCAACCCGACAAAGTCATCCTCACCGATAATCTGATGGGTAAACTGCTTATTCGTGTCGATTGGAGAAAAGTTGATAGCTGCTTGTATCTCGCCATCCAACAATTTTTTCAGCGTTTGAGAGCCCCAATTAACAATATTGACTTGAGCATTGGGCGCTTCTTGAATGAGACCAAGGCATAAACGCGCACCAAGCCAGTTCGAGATAAAACCGTTAATTGCAATCGTGATGTTGCCTTGATACTCGGCAGGGTCAAAGCTTGGGGTTTCAAGAATCACGTCGTCCAAGCTTTCCATGATCATTGGCAGCCGTTCACCAAGCTCTAACGCACGTGGAGTTGGCTTCAAACCGGAATGGACACGAGTAAACAATTCGTCATCAAAGTATTCTCTCAATCGCCCTAGTGCTTTACTCACTGCGGGCTGACTCAGCGCCAATTTATTGCCAGCAATGCGAGTATTTTTGGTTTCTAGCAAAACCAGAAAAACGCGGATTAAATTGAGATCCAATTGTTTCATAGTTACCTGTCATTAAAGTTTGGTCAGGGAGATATTTAGCCGTCTGGCGATAAACGCTAACTTAGCGAATATCTCTCTCATTATGGCTCATTTGACGATTGATTCGCTTAACGATCTTTAACTCTTTCTTACTCTCTAGACAAACTAAACAATAAATCATCATAGAAAAAAGCAGAACTTCAATTCCTTAAAGTTCTGATTTAACAATCCATGACTGCTTACGCTCTGCGCTTCTTGAAAGCGTGCCAGCCGGCGCTGAGAATTGTTTTTACCACCACACTTAATGCGCTTAGTTTAGGGTCGGTATTCTTGCCAGAGGCGATGCGCCACATTTGATGTTCATACCAAACCAGCCCGACCATCGCCACCTTGTCTAATGCAGGTTTTCCTGTGGTTGGCACCGTTAGCGGCATACCGTGGCTAGGGTTTTCAATTAACTTGTTAGGGAAATCAGGATCAACCGCCATTGTGCGTGCAATACCAATAAAATCGGTCGCCGAGGTGTTTAATGCTTCGTTCATTGCTTGCGCGGTTCGAAAACCACCCGTGACCACCAGCGGAGTGCTGACGAGTTTTCTCGCCTTCACCATGTAATCCATAAAATACGCTTCACGCTTTACCGTGCTGGCCTTGATTGGTTCAGCCTTATTCTTTGAACCCATCATTGATGGACTTTCATAGGTGCCGCCAGAGATCTCAATCAGGTCGATACCGTTATCACTCAATGTTTGCACAACTTGCATCGACTCTTCTTCAGTGAAGCCACCTTTCATGAAGTCAGCGCTGTTGAGCTTAATCCCGACAGGGAAATCGTCACCGACCTCTTTTCGAATCGCACGATAAACCTCAAGCACAAAACGAAGTCTGTTTTCGAGTGAGCCACCCCATTTGTCTTGGCGTTGATTGTGTCTCGAAGACAAAAACTGACTTACAAGATAACCATGAGCACCGTGAATCTGGACACCAGTAAAACCCGCTTGTTTTGCAAGCTTTGCACTCAGCGCGAACTTATCAATAATCGCGATTATTTCTTTTTCAGTCAGAGCTCGTGGCGTATTAAAGCCTTTTTCTAATCCGCGCTCTAAAGAGATAGCTGAAGGGGCAACCGGGCTATCACATAAGAACTTAGGAATTTGTTTACCTGGGTGATTCAGTTGCATCCATATCTGCGAACCATTCTGTGTTCCGGCACTCGCCCACTCACGAAATACGCTTAAATCACTGTGCTCATCCAACACAACGTTTTTAGGTTCACCAAGCGCGCCTCTATCGACCATCACATTACCCGTCATGGATAAGCCAATTCCTCCTTGAGCCCAACGCTGATAGAGCGTGACTAAACCTCGCTTAGGGTTATGGTGTTTATCACCTAGCTGTTCACTCATTGCCGATTTGAACAGGCGATTTTTGGTCACTTGGCCATTAGGAAGAGAAAAAGGATCATTGAGGCAAATCGGATTCATGCGCGTGGTTACTTTCTTTGGTTTATATATTGCGTCCAGTATGCCTTATTTTATCCGACAGTTCTGAGCATTTAACGCCTATTTCGAAGCAAGTTTCGCTCAATAAAAAATGCCAGCGGCATAGCAGCTGGCATTAATCGATTATAAACAAAACCTTAAACAGGCGATTTAAGTCATCACTTTATCGTGGATTTCTTGACCTTAGTAAATGGTGTCGATTTCCATTTATCTGTTCTTACCTCTTCACCGGGCGTGTACATACGTAACACTGAATACCATTGATGATCGGGGATAGGTAAGAAGTTAGGATCATCTTCATGCCCTTTTACATCGCTACTCATGTAAATGGTGTAGCTGCCATCAGCATTAGGCGTTAGCGTTCTGTCTCCACGGGAATGACGGTTTAAGTCATTTTTCTCCATCAATCGGGTTTCACCACTGTAGGCCGTGTATGACCAAAAACCACCCTCTTCTAGCGGCGGCGCATCGAAGGTCACCGTGTAATCATACTTACTACCATCGAGCGCACCACCTTCACTATCGAAGAAGTCACCGCTGTACATAGTGTGTTTTGCAGGCAGCCCCCATTGGCCCATTAAGGTGCCGTAGGCGTGCTGAAAGCTTGGAACCTTGGTCATTTCATCGCGAGTGCCTAATACGTCACGTGAATCATCAAAGCCCGCATTAATGATTCGTTCCAGTCCGTCTTTTTGACCAGACTCGATCATACTAAGCTGCTCTGCCGTAAATGGATGATTGGCTTTGCCTAATTCAACATCTCCTAAGCCAATGTACTCGAACAGTTCAAGCAGCTTTTGGTCATGCGTCTTCATTGTTCCTTCAGACAGGATGAAATTGGTTCGTTCGACCCAATTAGAGTCTTTAAGATCTGGATACTCGCGTACAACAGGATCTGGCCCTTTCTGACCTAAATATTCCGACAACGTCCTAATATTCCATTGATCCATTAACTTTTGAGCAGTTGCAGAATCGTCACCGCCAAGGTCCATGATTCGCCCCATCATCTTGACCAGCGGATGCTCGACATAGATGACTTGATCGACACTCGCAGGCACTTCACCTTTCCACCCTTCAACTGCATACATGAAGCTGCCGCCTTTTGTGCCTCGCTGTGGAGAGCCAAAAGCCGAGTCAGTAAAGTGCTGCATATTCATGGTATGGAACAACCAGTATCGATTGTCATCATGGTCTGGAATCGTAACGATGACAGGCTCTGCTGCTAGATCCATCCAACCCATCAAATGTAACGTGTCATTGTTAATCGTCGGATGCGCAGTGTAAGTGTCGTCAGCAAGTATTCGAATATTTTGGAATCGATTCAAAGGGTAGTCTTGCTCAACGACGGTTTTGTAAAAGTATTTGTAGGCTTCATCTATCGAGTACGCGTACTCATAGGCAAGTTGTGCCAATAGCTGATTATCCTTTTTGAGCGACGCTAAACTCGCCATTTCAATGGGTAGAGTTTCCGTCTTGATCCCCATTGCTGTTTTTGTTGCGACAGATGCGCTGGTCGCGTCCACGGATTGGCTCGCAAGTACCGGAGACGGAAGTGCAACCATGAAAGCACAAGTCAGTGCTGCCGCAAGTATGTTTTTTTTCATCATTTAATGTCCCAACTAAAAGCAATATGTAAGGTGCGCTTGTTACAGCACACCTTGCATTAGTCGTATTTGGCATTAGTCAGCAACCACTGATTTGTCTGCCATACCAATACCACCGGCTTTCTGTCTTGGTGGAAACGCTTTGAGTGACTTCTGATATTCCGCCGCTGATTTTTGCAGCTTTGGTAATACCCAAGACTTCTCTTTCATCCATAAGAACCAACCACGAGTATCAGGGCTACGCTCGTAAGGATCAGCCTTGATGTTGATGAGCATCCCTAGTGGCCACTCTTCAGGAGGCGCAATCCACTCCGTTTTGGTTTTTAGGTGTACTTTCCAATCATCAACTCGGAACGCATTCAAATCTTGCTCGTTGTAGAAGAAGAACTCATGACGTTGACTCGGCTCGCCTTTGGTCAACATATCCAGCTGGTTATAACCATCCAAGTGGACTTGGTAACGCTCGCCGTTTAACTCTTTTCCATCTAGCAGCTCTTGCTTAATGTCGCCTTCACCCACTGCAGCCATAATGGTTGGCACCCAGTCTTCAGAAGTCATGAAGCCATCGGTGTATTCACCTTGAGGGATTTTATCTGGCCAGCTGACCAGCATTGGTACACGGAAACCGCCATCCCATGTCGTGCCTTTTTGACCACGGAAAGAGGCAGAACCACCATCAGGCCAATGATCTAGGTTTACGCCGTTGTCTGAGGTAAACAAGATTATCGTGTTATCAATTTCACCAAGATCTTCTAACTTATCGAGTAATACACCGATCTGGTCATCAAGTTCGATCAAGCCATCGTAATACGTGTTGATTTGGCTCGCGCCTTGATACTCAGGACGCACGTGTGTTTTTTGATGCATACGAGTCGGGTTGTACCACATGAAGTAAGGTTGTTCGTCTTTCTCTGCTTCATGTCTATCAAGCCAATTCGTAGCAAACTCCAAAAATTCGCCATCAACGGTTTGCATGCGTTTAGAGCCTAAAGGACCTTTATCTTCAATCGTTTGCTTTCCAACCACACCAAACCTTGGGTCTTCTTGCATGTCTACACTCTCGGTAGCGATGGTGTGAAGAACATTACGAGGGCGACCTCTGAAGTTAGGGTCTGTTGGGAATTCCGGCTGTTCAGGCATCTCCATAACGTTGAGGTGGTAAAGGAAACCGAAGAATTCATCAAAGCCGTGCACCGTTGGTAAGTGACTGTTGTTATCGCCTAGGTGACTTTTACCGACATGCACGGTCGCATAGCCTTTGTCTTTCAGCATTTCGGCTAGGGTTGGATCTTCTTTTTGAAGGCCAAGTGAAGAGCCCGGCTGACCGACAGACGTTAAGCCTGTTCGGAAAGGATATTGACCCGTGATAAAGGCAGATCGCCCCGCAGTAGAGCTGCCTTGTGCGTAGTAATCGCTGACCATCATGCCGCGTTCGGCAATTCGATCAATGTTCGGCGTATCCACCGCGCCTAAACCACGGTGGTAAGCAGACAGATCCGTTGGGCTCACATCATCGAGCATGATGGCAACCACGTTGGGTTGGCTCGCTGCGTGTACATTGACGCTCGCCAGTACCGAAAGCGCCAGAGCGGATTTAACAAAAGACTTATACATTTATAACCCTCATTCACTATGAGTAAATCGCTGAAGTCACAACGAAAATTGTGCATGTCTCAGCGAACCATTGTTGAGGTAAATGGTATAAGAAAGAGGCCAAAAATGGCTTGATAGCCACTATTACGATTCTTAATAGTGGCCGTTAGAAAGGGGGAGTTATTTAAAGAGAATAGTAGCGTGATGCTAGGATTGAATAATCGACGTGATTTCTTTTTGAAGCCAATCCGTGAACGGATTATTGCGGTTTGCTTGATGAGTAAACAGTGCCAATTCTCGACGATAGGTATCTTTCAATAGTTCCGGCGGTAAATCGATACAACGATAAGAGTGATCAAGCAAATAGCGGCATTTCGACGATGTTACATAGATGAAGTCGCTGTCCTTAACGACTTCTAGCATCAAATTCATATTGTTGCTTCTGAGCCCGATGTGTTTATCTAAGTCGTATTTTTTGATCAACATTTCCGTCTTGGTCGGCTGAATGTAACCAGGGATCATATTGATACAGAGTGGGGATTTCAGAATGTCCTCAAGGGAGTTGCCTTGAATTGGGTGGTCTGCTCTTAGCACCAACATGAACTTATCAAAGCCAACTGGGCGCTCAGTCAGGGTTTTATTAACGTCCATAGGAAGATAGCTCACTCCCCAACACATTCGGTTGGTCTCTAGAGACTGGACGCCGTTATCTAACCAAGGTGAGCATTGAAACGTCACTTGCGGCGCTTCTTTGGTCAGCTTTTTGATTAGTGGCACACCCACTGGGATCAACAGCGGGGAAGGCAGCATGATTTGAACCTCCCCTCTTAAATCTTCCAAGCCCCACTCATCATTGGGTATGTAAAGGTTGTCTAGCTGTTCTAATAGTAGAGGCAAGGTTTCGATGAGCTTCAAGCATTTTGGGGTGGGTTCAAGCCTTGCTTTATCTCTAACAAACAACTCATCATCAAATTGTTCTCTGAGCTTACGAAGCATGACACTGATCGTCGGCTGACTTACGTTCAAGGTTTTGGCTGCACTCACCGTTTGACGAGTTTCATTAAGCACCAAAATGAGCCGCAGTAAGTTTAGGTCTTTGGTCATGCCCTACTCCAAATGATTTAGAAAAGTGGAAAGTACGCTGGCGAATACCCTTTTTTCATCGCTTCTACCATAGGCAATAATTTGGGTAATGCGTGACGAAAAAACATCTCATACCCTTGGCATAAATGATTCATCGGACTGCCATCTTCGATTGTTGCTATTCTGTTTTTAGGACAACCACCTTGGCAGAGTTCAACAAAGTCACAACGTCGACAAGTGCTGTTTAACTCTTCATATTTGTTGGTGCCAAACGCGATTTGTTCTGGTGAGCTCGCCATGGTTGCAAGCTTATCACTGTTCATGGTGCCCAGTTGATGATCTTGATACCCATAATGGTCACAACTGTAAACATTGCCGTCATGCTCAACCATTAATTGCTGTCCACAAGTCGCGCTGTGATGGCACATTTGGCTTTGGTAACCCATCAATACCATTAGACAGTTTTCAAAAAACTGGATATACACTTTACCGACATCATTGGCGCTCCATGCATCAAACAAATCACAAAGAAATTGCCCCCATTGCTCACCGGTTAACGACCAATCATGCCCTGTTCGCCTGTCCAACTCATGATCGATACAAGGCTGAAACTGCATGTAACCACTGCCATTTTCAACCAAAAACTGATAGATCGTTTTACCGTGTTTGTAGGTTTTATTGTTCACGACCGTTAACGTATTAAAATCAACATTGTGCTTCTTTAGATAAGACATGCCACGCATTGTGCGATCAAAAGACGACTCGCCATTTTTGTCGATCCGAGCGATGTCATTCAGAATATTGGGGCCATCGATACTGATGCCCATCATGAAATTATGTTTAGCAAAGAAACTCGCCCAGCGATCGTTAATCATGGTTCCGTTGGTCTGCATCGTATTCACGATGCGCTTTTTCGTCGCTTTGCTTGCCTGTGCTTTCATCGCCGTTTCATAGAAATCGAGCCCTCTTAACATAGGCTCGCCACCGTGCCAGATAAAATCCACTTGTTGATCTTTCATTGGCTGCGCGTCGATATGAGCAACGACAATTTGCTCCATCATGTCCAGAGACATTGACGATCTTTTATCGCCATCTTGTCTATTGAGATAATAGCAGTAGCTACAATCCAGATTGCACTGAGCCCCTTCTGCTTTAATGAATAAGCTAAAAGGATAAGTAGATGTGTTCATATCGATTCCCGTACTTTTTTGCCAACATATCAACCGAAAATCAATCAAACAATAGCGCCTCACGCCCCCTACCTGCACACGTCGTAGAGTCGCTTCACCACCCTAAAATAATGTTAACTAAAACAAATACTTGAGTGGTAAAATTAGACTATTAACATCCTTAATATCGGCTATTACACTCCTTAATCTCACTTGCTCATATGATAAATGCCTAATTCTGTTCCTACGATCTAAGGTGTTCCATGAGAAAGCTCCTCTATAAGAAAAGTGTACTGACCAGCTTAGTGTGTTCTTTATCCAGTATTATCGCGATGCCATCCCTTGCCCAACAATCTATTAATCCTGAAGAAGAGCTCGCTTACAATCTAGGTGTTCAAGCATTTATCTATGGTACGGGTCCATTAACCGTGGCTGCGGTTAGGCAAACGACCACATCTGTTGATGCGCCGATGGACAACGCTATGGCACCATTGAATGAGATGGGTAAAACACGCGTTCTATCCGGACCTCAGGATAGGATTGTACCGACCGTCAACAACGATACGCTCTACTCACAAGCTCACTACGATCTGGATTTATCAGGTCCAATGGTGATTGATATTCCTCGCACCGATAACCGTTACTACATTGTTCAGCTATTGGATGCTTACTCAGATTCGATTGAAGATCTGCACGTGAAGAATGTAGGCGACCAAGGTTCAAAAGTGCTTTTGGTCAACAAAGGATGGGCTGGTGAAGTACCAGAGGGAATTGATCGTGTCGTAGAATCTCGCACTCCTATGGTTTGGTTGATTCAACGAACGGGCGTGTTTGGCGAGCAAGACCTCAATGACGCACTGGTTATTCACGATAAATTCCTCAGCTACCCACTCGATCAACTCGGCGCAGAGCATGACATCGTAGAGCTCAAAGCTTCGACAGGTCGTATCCCACCCATGGCGAGGCCTGAAGGGCTAGAGTGGTATTCGCTAATTGACCGTGAACTACGAAAAAACCCGATTCCAGAAGATGCTGCCATCGTTGATCAATTCCAACAAATTGGTATTGGAGGATCGACCCCCTTTAACCCTGAAGCGCTAACCTCAGCACAGAAAAAAGGGCTAATGCGCGCGATTGAGTCTTCACAACAGATCATTCAATACGCTGGTCGAAGCATCGGCGATGTCAATAATGGCTGGTCGATGATGTACGAGGGTGGCCGCTACGGAAATGATTACCTGAGCCGAGCGAGCATCAATATGCGTGCGGCTGGTTTGAATGTACCAGAGCGAGCACTCTACCCAAATCGATACACAGACTCGAATGGCGAGCAACTGTCGGGATCCAATCAATATCGAATGACCATGCCTGCCGATGCACCCGCTGACGCCTTTTGGTCTTTGACCATGTACGACGCTAAAAACCTGTTCATGGTTGAGAACTTCATTCAACGCTACTCCATTTCAACCAATCGTAAAGATGAGCTGAAATACGCAGAAGACGGCACCTTGCCAATATGCATTCAATACGTAAAACCGTCCGATCCGACGTGTAACTGGCTACCCGCGCCTCAAGATGACTTCTATCTTCACATGCGCCTGTATGAGCCAACTCAAGCCGTTCTCGACAATGAATATCCACTGCCACAAGTTGAAAAGCTCTAGCCCCAACTTGGTCAATTAAGTAGGTCAAGTCGATTGCCACGGCGTTCTTAATGTTCGCTCGTGGCAATTCGTTCTCTCCCCAAATACATGGCTCAAGCTGCTAGCAACATAACTCATACACTGAAAATGAGGTTCTATTCTTGAAAACACCTTTCATCACACTGTCTCTGTTAGTAACAGGGATAGTCAACTCTCTCGCTCACGCGGGAGGGTTAAATCTATCTCAGATTGCGACAACCAAAAGCGTTGGCACAGCAGGCGCAGGAAACGTAACCGCGAACGATGCATCCGCCGTGATCACCAATGCTGCGGGGTTATCGGCTATTGAAGAAAGCGCTTGGATTCTCGGCGTTCAATACCTCGATGTTGAAACCACTTTTGTCCGTGACGATAACTCGGCTTCGACCACAGGAAGCAGCGCCGATGTTCTCCCTCATTTGTCTTACGCATCAAGGCTCAATGACCAATGGGTCGTCGGCGCAGCATTGCACGCAGCTGGCGGCACTGGCGTTAAATACTCACACGGCGTTGGCGCACACCCTGCTTTATTGATCAAAGAAAATAGCATTTCGGCACTCAACTTTACGTCGTCATTGTCATATCAGGTCAATGAACAACTGTCTCTTGGTGGTTCTTTGATATTGCAGCACGCTGCGCTTGAAACTCAAGCATTGAATGGTCGAGAGCTTCAAGGAGATAGCCTCGACCTAGGATTCGGCCTGAGTCTCAATCACCACATCAGTGACAACACACAATTGGGTGTCAGTTATCAGGGCCAATTTGATCACGACCTTTCCCTTGATAACGCCAACGCTTTTGGCATTAGCTCTGAACTAACATGGGTTCGAAGCTTAAACTTAGGGTTGAAGCATTCATTAAATGAAGACTTAAACCTTCTACTCAGCTCCAACATGGAGACATGGCAAGATTATGATGACAAATACTCAACCACCTATTCTCTTGGGGTTGGTGTGGAATACGCATACGAGGATTGGTTGCTGTACAGCGGAGTGAGCGGTGACACGAGCCCTGTAAGCAGTCAAAACAGAGATGTGTTACTCCCGCTCGATAAACAGTGGCGTATCGGATTCGGCGCTGAGAAGAAGATATCCAACGACTTACATCTAGGATTGAGCTACCAATACCAAGATTTAGGCCATGGTGAAATTAATGCTGACTCAGGACTATTTCAGCCTTCTGGCAGCTATTCGACCAACAGAGTTCACTTCATCACTTTGTCTCTTCGCCATTAAAGCGAACTCTTGAGCGTTATTCGCTTCTAGCTTCTAGCTTCTAGCTTCTAGCTTCTAGCTTCTAGCTTCTAGCTTCTAGCAGGAAACAGTACAAAAAAGGATTGGCTGTGACAGCAATCCTTTTAAATTCATGAATATCATTCTGCCAACCAGAAAGGCTCGAACACCCTTTACGCTCATGGTAATTGTCGTTATTGTGATTCTCTACGCCATCATCACAAGGACTGTCTGAGAGTTATGAACAGCACGATTGAAACTATTCTGGGGCACCGCTCCATTCGTCAATATACAAATCAACCGATTGAAAAAGCACAACTTGATGTGATTATTCAGGCTGGTCTCGCGGCTTCATCATCAAGCTTACTGCAGGCTGTTTCTATCGTGAGAGTGACAGACAAAGAGAAGCGCAAACTGTTAGCCGAATACGCAGGCAACCAAGCTTACGTTGAGAACGCGGCTGAGTTTTTGGTGTTCTCTATCGACTATCAACGCCACGCTCAAATCAACCCTGAAGTGAAAACCGACTTTACTGAACTGACCCTGATTGGCGCGGTCGATTCGGGCATCATGGCGCAAAACTGCATGCTGGCTGCGGAGTCTCTTGGTTTAGGTGGCGTGTACATCGGTGGCTTGCGTAACAGCGCGCAACAAGTCGATGAACTACTGGAACTTCCACAACACACGGCCGTGCTATTTGGTATGTGTTTAGGTCACCCTGCGCAGCAGCCTGAAGTCAAACCTCGCCTTCCTGCTCACGTGGTCATGCACGAAAATCAATACCAACCGTTGAGCTTAGATGAAATTGCCAGCTACGACGATTCGATGCAAAGCTACTACGCAAGCCGTTCAAGCAACCAAAAACAGAGCAGTTGGTCACAGCAGATCACGCAAAAGCTGTCTGGCGAATCTCGCCCGCATATCCTGCCTTACTTGAACAGCAAGCAGCTGACCAAGCGTTAAGCCGTTAATAGCTTGCAACAAACCACAGCAAACAACAGCAAACAACAGTACAAACAAAAATGTCAGCGTAATATACGCTGACATTTTTATTTATCCGGAGGCGGCTAGCTTACAGATATTTCTCAATCGGTAGCAATTGCAAAAAGCCTGACTGCATTCGTTCCCATTGACCAGTGTCAGGTTCGCTGTCCCAACGTTGGTCGCCTGAATACCAATACACATCACCGTCTTCAAGCTCTAATCGCCAGCTGTTTTCTTCGCTCATTGCTTGCTCAATGGTTTCTGCTAATGTTTCAGCAATCTCTTTATTCTCGATGATCAAAACCGATTCCGTGTTCAAGTAGGTAGAACGCAAGTTGAAGTTAAATGAGCCGATGCTCGCGATGCTGCGGTCGAATACGACTGATTTAGCGTGCAAGCCATAGGCCGTCTCAGGCGCACATTTAGACACGTCTTGAGTCGATGCTTCACACAGCTTAGATTCTGGTTTTAGCTCAAACAGGTCGATGCCATGCTCCAACATGTCGTAACGTCTGCCTGCATAAGCGGAGTGATTAGTCACCAGATCATTAGACGCCATAGAGTTAGTTAGCGCTTTTATCTCAACGCCCTTGTTGTTCAATACCTGCCACTCTTCAAGCTGACCATCATCGAATACAAGGTAAGCGGATTCCAGCAAGATCTCTTGTTTCGATTCGCTCGCTAATTTCCCTAGAAGAATCGCGGTCGCTTTCGGTTCATCGGTATTGTCTGAATCATCAGGAACGGGCTGATCGTAAACAAAACGCGCATTCACCCATGTCATCTCACCAATCACCTCTTTCAGTAAGCTATCAGCAGCCTCACGGTCTAATGGTAATTCAGGGTAATTTTGATAATGCGGAACGACAATATTATCTATCTTCGAGAGATCAGGTTGTTCGTCATCACCCAGCATATCGACAGGGTAAGACCAACGGCTGTTCCAGTATTCAACAAAACTGGTTTGGATGGTGTTAACTACCGAGCCCATGACTAATACATCGCGGTCTCGGAAATTAATTTCATCAGAAAGGTCAAAGTATTCATCACCAATATTACGGCCGCCCACCACAGACAAAGTGCCATCTACGGTAAACGACTTATTGTGCATACGGCGATTTAAACGAGAAAAGTCACCGACAAAGCTCAGCCATTTACTGAAACCGCGACGTGTTGGTGTTGGGTTGAAGATACGAATCTCGACATTAGGGTGCGCATCCAGTGCCGACAGCAAACCTTCACGTTCGTTGAGGTTGATATCATCCAGCATTACGCGCACCTTCACACCACGCTCAGCCGCGGCTAACAAACGGCTAGCGAGATAGCTGCCCGATTCGTCAGAGTTCCAGATGTAGTATTGAATGTCGATGGTGTGCTCGGCACTTTCGACCAGTGCTAATCGCTGTGCCAAAGCATCCCAACCAGACTCTTGCAGACGAACCGCGGTGGTGCCTTGCTCTAAAGCTTCAGGCTGAAATTCATTGGTTAGAACCGATAAAGAACTAGGTGCAGGAGAGGTTGGCGGTTCTGTTGGATGATCGATGCCTTCAGGAAGTGAAGAACACCCACCTAAAACGGCGATTAAGATTAACGTTAAACTGATGCGTTGGAGCACAGGCATGTATCTGACTTCCTTTTCACGATGGCGTCTTTAGAAACTTTCCGTACAGCTTTTCAATGAACAAGCTATTCCGATCTATTCATTGATTATTACTGCTAAATCCTGAAATTTATAGGTAATTATCCAGTATAAATTTAAAGGTCAGTAAATTGCCTACAGATCACTTAAGTTGAGTGAGTGCTAAACAGTATAAACTCAGCGGCTTTTCGACCATTTCAATGGTGAGTTCAGTTCGGTCTGGGTTGCAGTTCAACGCCAAAGCGTAGCCGTGTAAATAATCCACCAGCAAATCCAGCGCGTTTTTGGTTTGCTCATCGGTTAACGCTAACGGGCTCAACACCGCTTCAAAGCGTTCACTAAATACTTCCATTGGCCCGAGGGATTTCATGGTCAATAAGGTCTCTAACAAGCCTCTATATTCGTTGAGCATCGACAAGTAACTCACACTGAGCCGATATAGGTTATCTTGCCAGTCTTGATTCAGCTCTGGCTGTGCCACTTCTTCAATCAAAGAAACTGTGATTGCCTCAAGCAGATCGTTTTTGTTTTTGAAGTAATAGTATATAGCCATCGCATCGACCCCGAGTTCCGTCGCCAACCCTCGAACACTTGGCACTTTGCCACTCTCTCGCATCATGCTTTTAGCAATAGTGAGAATTCTCTCTGCGCTGAGTTGGCTTGATCCACTCTTTGGTCGACCTCGTTTCTGATCCTTGACAGTCATACCGTCACCTCTTAAACTTTATTTCTACACTGTAGAATATTTTAATTTATTACCGTGTAGATGCCAAGTTTCTCATTGATATCGGAGTTAAAAATGTCAAATATTGTATTCATCGCAACCAGCCTTGACGGTTACATTGCAGACAAGCAAGGTGGCTTAGATTGGCTGCAAGCGATTCCAAATCCAGACGGTGACGACATGGGTTACAACGCTCATACTGATCATATCGATGCACTGGTCATGGGACGTAATACAATGGACATGGTGTTGAGCTTTGGCATTGATTGGCCTTACAGCAAGCCAGTCTATGTACTGAGCAACACTTTAAATGAAGTACCTCAAGAGCTTGAAGGTAAAGTATTTTTGATGAAGGGCGAGCTTAAACAGATTGTCGCGGATTTGAATAACAAAGGCCTAAAGAACTTGTACATTGATGGCGGCATTACCATTCAAAACTTCATGAAAGAAGACCTGATTGATGAGCTGATCATCTCGACCATTCCTGTCGTGCTTGGTGGTGGGTCCCCGTTATTTGGTGACTTAGTATCTCCCGTCGACTTTACGTTGAAAGGCGTCACGACGTACCTTGATGAGATAGTGCAAACTCATTACTTGCGTAAGCGTTAAAGCTGTTGTTGCTCTAAGGGCATGAAAGGATCAACACCGAAAACATTGTTCACGCGACGTAAGCTTTACCGTCTCTACACAAGCCTCCCCTAAAGTAGTACCCTTTATCGTCTCTCATTCTTGATGGTAGCTGGATATTATGAAGCTTTTGGTCGATCGCACTGGTGAACAGTTTTTAGAAATTCTGCAAGAATCTGGAGACACGCTGACGGTTCAATTCATTACCAATGAAGGCAATCGAAAGGGTAAACCGTTCCAAGATAACTTGAGTGGATTGTTCCTCACGGGGTGGAAGCCGCGCACTACTTCAACCGCCATCGGATTAGAACGCTTTAAGCAAGGCAAACTTGAAGATCCCAAAGTGAGTTTCGCATTGCACCAGCTCTATCCACTGGGTCGATACGTAAAATTACCTTCTGGTGATATCGCAACAATCGCGAGTTACGCCAATACCCATGCCGATGGCTACTATATGTTTGTGCGCCTCAACGATGAGTTAACCCGACTTAAGATTACGCCCGATTGGGAACTGCAACCTTCCGCTCAAAGGTTAGCCTTGCCTTATTACCCTGCGCCAAGAAGCCAGCAAGAACTCGACAATATTGATGACTTCGATGCTTGGGCGGGTGGGTTTTAAACACTGAAAGTCAGTAAACGCTATTGAGATCACATCCACCTATCGAATCTCAATACAACAATATGTGCTCTCTAAACATTGATACGAATACCCGTTCTCAAACGATTCAAATAACGGTTTGGCTGTGTGCTGCTAAAGAGTGTTTCATTCTTCCCTACAAGCTCAAACGGGGCTGTATAAAATCAATAAACGCCGAGATACGTTTAGAGACAGAGGACGACTTGTAGTAAACCGCATTCACTCGCTCTCGATCTGTATTCGCAAGTTTGTCTTGTTCCAGAATAGGGATTAGACGCCCTGCTGCCATATCTTCCTGCACCATAAACCCCGACAGACAAGCAATCCCATTTCCAGCTAAGACTAGTTGACGCACGGTTTCACCATTACTGGCTGTCACAGTAGGCGCGACGTCACTTTGGTTTGGTAAAGGCCAATGGTTAAGCACTTTGTTACCCGCAAATCCCACAATTTGATGCGAACTCAAATCTTCAGGTTTGGTGGGTAGCCCACGCTTAGCGAGATAATCAGGTGACGCCACAATATGGAGTAAACTTTTTCCTAACGGTCGAGCGTGCAATGTTGAATCGGACAACTTACCGATTCGAATCGCAACATCGGTTCTCTTTTCGAGAAGATCAACGAAGCCTTCGTTGGAAGTGAGTTCCAACTCAATGTCTGGGTAAGCCTCTTTGAATGACTGCACCAACGGCACTAGCTGATGGAATACGAATGGGCTGGCGGCATCGACTCTTAAACGACCTTTAGGCAACTCACCGCGCGACACGATTTCTTCTTCCGCGCTCTGGATCATTTGTAATCCCACCCTGACTGAATCGACAAACTGCCGCCCTTCCTCCGTCAATTCCACGCGTCTCGTTGTTCGGTTGAATATTGAGACGCCGAGTTGCGACTCAACCTTACTCACCGAACGAGATACCTTGGCGACTTGCACATCCAACGCCTCTGCCGCCGCAGAAAAACCACCAGCAGCGACAACGGTGAGTACCATTTGTAAATCATCTGAACGGGTTAACATGAGGCTCCTTCGCTATCTTCATTTTGTTTAATGTCATCTCGCTTGTGCTCATCAAAGCTCAAATCATCTATGTCTTTTCGATCTCATCAGCTTAATCCAATGATCGGTTAACTCTTTAATTATTGCAAATTTAACAAAGGTTATTTGTTAATAGCGGTATTTTTCACAAATATATTTTGCTCGATAATCCTCGCCATCAAACGAAGCGCTCCTATTGCAGTCACAAGCTGCCCCATTTTATCGCGCTCGGTATTTAACAAAGAACAGTAAGAGAGATGATTATGCCACTAGCATTACTCGCATTGACGCTCAGCGCCTTTGCCATCGGAACCACAGAATTTGTCATCGTAGGCTTGATTCCTACCATGGCGAGCGACTTGAATGTATCTCTGCCATCGGCAGGCCTATTAGTCAGTTTATACGCGCTTGGCGTTGCTATTGGCGCACCAGTATTAACGGCATTAACCGGAAAATGGAATCGTAAAGCGGTGTTGCTGACCGTGATGGCATTGTTTGTCATTGGTAACTTATTGGCGTGGCAAGCTCCAGGCTATAACACGCTGATCGCCGCACGAATTTTGACCGGCCTTGCCCATGGTGTGTTCTTCTCGATTGGATCAACCATCGCGACAGGTTTGGTTTCAAAAGATAAAGCAGCCAGTGCCATTGCGATCATGTTTACGGGTTTAACGGTTGCATTGGTAACCGGCGTACCACTGGGCACTTATATCGGCCAAACCTTTGGCTGGCAAGCGACCTTCTTGATCGTTGCCCTGCTTGGTCTTATTGCTCTTATCGGTAGCGCTATCTTGGTTCCAAGCAACCTTAAGCAACCACCAGCGGCGAAGATTTCGGCACAACTAAAGGTTCTGACTCAACCACGCTTGCTGTTGGTTTACGCTATCACAGCACTAGGTTATGGCGGCACATTCACAGCGTTTACGTTCCTTGCTCCAATACTGGAAAACGTATCAGGGTTTGATTCGAGCTCTATCAGTTTAATCATGTTGGTTTATGGTGTGTCAGTGGCGGTAGGTAACATCTGGGGCGGTAAAATGGCCGACAAGATGGGCCCGATTAAAGCGCTGACCGTTATCTTCTCAGGTTTAGCCGCGGTACTGGTGGTATTCAACTTTACCGCAGTAAACCCTTACGCAGCTGTTGCTACCATTTTGGTTTGGGGTGCATTCGCATTCGGCAACGTTCCGGGGCTACAAGTGTATGTTGTGAAACTGGCTGAGAAATACACACCAGACGCAGTCGATGTCGCTTCTGGGTTGAACATTGCAGCCTTCAACGTTGGTATTGCATTGGGATCATGGGGTGGTGGTTTGATTGTCGCGAAATCTGGATTAATGAACACCCCTTGGGTAGGTGCTGTGATCGTTTTGATCGCTCTTGTTCTGACTCGATTCAGTGGTGCGTTAGATAAGAAGCAAGCACAACAAGCTGTTCCATCTAGCATCTAGCATCTAGCATCTAGCATCTAGCATCTAGCATCTAGCATCTA